>JBGSWY010000156.1:0-2798 GCA_041751715.1 Burkholderiaceae bacterium | reverse complement strand
AGGAACGCGCGCAGGATGGCGTTCGGGTCGCGGTCCAGCGCTGCCTCGTCGGCCAGGTCGAGCAATTCGTTGCGGATGATGAAGGTCGCGTCGAGCTGCTGTGCTGCGCCATCTTCACGTCCGAACAGCCGGTGCTCGATGTTTTGCAGCAGAATCGTGTTCATCTGTGCCACGACCTTGGCTGCGCGGTAGTAGTGCTGCATCAGCACTTCGCTCGATAGCTTGGCGGCGGTCGCCTGCAGGCCGCTCATCTGCGCGACCGCGTTCTGCAGATCGAACACCAGCCGGTCTTCACGCCGCCCGGCGACCAGGTGCAGCCGCGCGCGAATTTCCTTGATACGCCGCTCGCTATGGCGAATGATGCGGGCCTCCTCAGTCGTGATGAATCCGCGCCGTGCCAGCTCCGGCCAGGTGGCGCCATATCCGCTGGCGCGCGCAATCCACACGACTGTGTGCAGATCGCGCAGGCCACCGGGGCTTTCCTTGACGTTGGGCTCGAGGCTGTACGGCGCTTCGTTGTACTTGATGTGTCGCTGCTGCTGTTCGAGCAGCTTGTCGCGAAAGTAGTCTTCGCGGTCGACTGATGCGATGAGGGCTTTGCAGAACGCGGTATAGCGTGAGCGTCGCCCGGCGATCAGCCGCGATTCGAGCATCGAGGTCAGCACCGTGATGTCGCGCGCCGCCTGCTCGCGGCATTCGCCAAGCGTGCGCACGCTGTGTCCGAGCGGCAGGCCGAGGTCCCATAGGAGCCCGATCAGACTCTCGATCGTCTTGGTATCGGCCTCGGTGGCCCGCTGGTCAAGCAGGATCAGGACATCGACATCGGAGTGCGGAAACAGCTCGCCGCGGCCGTAGCCGCCGACGGCGATCAATGTCGCGCGTTGAGCCAGATTGTTTGCATCGGCGAGCTCTCGCAGCAGCCGATCAACCGACCGCGCGAGTCCACGCAACAGGCTGTCGACCGGTCCGCCGGCGTTGAAGCGCTCAGTCAGTGCATCGCGCTCCTGCCGCAGACGGTCTCGCAGCTTGAAGGCAACATCGTTCATCAGCCTGATGCAAAACTACTGCGCGCCCCCGATCTTGCGTCTGCGGTGCCGCCGTAAACCTCATGCGCGTACCTTCGTACGCTCGCGCTCTTCGACGCAGCCTCGGGGCTGCTCGCGACGGTTTGCATCAGGCTGATCACACTTCAGCGTGTTCGCGCGCCTCTTCGTTGCCTCGGACAAACGCCGGCAGCGCCGGCATGCCCGCCGAGCGCGTCAGCACTTCGAAGCCCGAGTCGGTGACCAGCACCGTGTGCTCCCACTGCGCCGACAGCGAATGGTCCTTGGTGACGATCGTCCAGCCGTCAGCCAGTTCCTTGATCTCGCGACGCCCGGCGTTGATCATCGGCTCGATGGTGAAAATCATGCCGGCCGCCAGCCTGTCGAGCGTGCCCGGCTTGCCGTAGTGCAGGATCTGCGGCTCTTCGTGAAACTTGATGCCGATGCCGTGACCGCAGAATTCGCGCACGACGCTGTAGCCGTTGTTTTCCGCATGGACCTGGATCGCATGCCCGATATCGCCGATCGTCGCGCCCGGCCGCACTTGCTGGATGCCGAGCCACATGCAGTCGTACGTCACTTCGCTTAGCCGACGCGCTGCAATCGATGGCTCGCCGACAAAGTACATGCGGCTGGTGTCGCCGTGATAGCCGTCCTTGATCACCGTCACGTCGATGTTCAGCACGTCGCCGTTCTTCAGAGCCTTGTCGCCCGGAATGCCGTGGCACACCTGATGGTTCACGGAAGTGCAGATCGCCTTCGGAAACGGCCGGTACCCCGGCGGCGCGTAGTTCAAAGGCGCCGGCACCGTCTGCTGCACCGTCGTCATGTACTCGTGGCAGAGCCGATCGAGTTCCCCCGTAGTCACGCCGGGTTTGACGTACTGGGTTACAAAGTCCAGCACTTCGGCGGCCAGGCGCCCCGCGACCCGCATTCCGGCAATATCTTCAGCAGTTTTGATCACAATGGCCATGGACATATAATATCCGGCTACTCGCGGCCTTGTGCAGGTTAAAAGGCACGAGAAATCACGCGCAGCATCACCAAGGTGCGGACGACGACTGAATTGTCCAGTCCGCCTCGATGTTTGCGCAAGACCCAACCTTGGAGAGACGAATGTCCGTAACGATGCGTCAAATGCTGGAAGCGGGGGTCCATTTTGGACACCAAACGCGCTTCTGGAATCCGAAAATGGCACCGTTCATTTTCGGCCACCGCAACAAGATTCACATCATCAACCTCGAGCGCACGCTCGACCAGTTTCAGGCGGCCACCAAATTCGTGCGGCAGCTTGCCACCAATCGCGGCACGATCCTGTTTGTCGGGACTAAGCGCCAGGCACGCGACACGATCGTCGAGGAAGCGCAGCGTGCCGGCATGCCGTTTGTCGATCAGCGCTGGCTCGGCGGCATGCTGACCAACTTCAAGACGGTCAAGGTATCGATCAAGCGCCTGAAGGAAATGGAACAGATCATTGCCGACAATGGCACCGAGCGCATGTCGAAGAAGGAAGCACTCGACTTCCAGCGCGAGATCGAGAAACACAACAAGGCGATCGGCGGCATCAAGGACATGAATGCCTTGCCAGATGCACTGTTCGTGATCGACGTCGGCTATCACAAGATTGCGATCCTGGAAGCTGCCAAGCTCGGTATTCCGGTCGTCGCAGTCGTCGACACCAATCACTCGCCGGAGAACGTTGCGTATGTGATTCCTGGCAACGACGATTCGAGCCGCGCGGTGCGGCTGTACGCG
>JBGSWY010000155.1:0-2475 GCA_041751715.1 Burkholderiaceae bacterium | reverse complement strand
CCGAAGACGAGCCTGACCTGTGGCAGATAGATGCCACCGGAGTCATCGATCTGTGGATTGATGTCGGGCTGCCGGATGAGCGCGCCATTCGCAAGGCATGCGGCCGCGCCCGTCGCGTTGTTGTGCTTGCCTACGGCGGTCGAAAACTCGATATGTGGTGGCAACAGAACGCTGCCGCGCTCGCCCGCAACCGCAATCTCGAAGTCGTCAGCATCTTGCCGGAAGAAACATCGCAACTTGCTGCGTTAGCGGAGCGATCGATGCGACTGTCGTGCACGGTTCAGGAAGGAAGTGCGTGGATCGGGTCAGAGCATTCGGGTTGTCGCGTTGAACCGAACCACTTGCTGCGCGTTTCAGACGAGCGCGACCAATGAGCGGCGATCAGCATTCCAAGTTTCGTTTCGCCAAACGCATTGTTGTCGCGGTGGTCGGTGGAACCGTCACTCTGATCGGGATGGCGCTGATCGTCCTGCCGGGGCCGGCGTTCATCGTCATTCCGATTGGCCTTTCGATACTTGCGACGGAATTTGTTTGGGCGAGGAGATTTTTGAGGAAAGCTCGCGAGATGGCGACGCGTGTGGCGTCGAAATCAAAAACTGACACTTAAGTCACATCGAGCACCACGTTGCCGACGGCGGCGCCGCTTTCGACCAGTCGATGCGCATCGGCCGCCTTGGATAGAGGCATGCGGGCGGCGATCTGGTGTTTGAGCTTGTTTTCCCTAAGCAGACTCGACACGCCCGCAAGCGCACGAGTCCGTTCTGCCGCATTGAGGTTGTAAACGATGAAGAAATGATAGCGCGCGTTCTTCAGGATCGTTCTCCGACGCGCGCCGGGTCAGCGCCGTCGCCCGCCTGATCGATCACACCCGCGCCATCACTGTGCGGGACGATCAACGGGAAGGGCAGTGTCCTGTTGCGCACACCGGCGCGCGATTTCACATCTGAAGGATTGACGCCGGAACTGGCAAGCTTGACGCGAACTTCGCCCGCCGCGGCCGAGGGTGTCTCGATCTCGGTGAAGGAAAGGACCTCATCGGCGGGTCCCACGCGTTGATAGGTAACAGCGAGCATCGCGTCTCCCGTGTGCACGATGGTCAGCATATCGCTCAACTGGATCGCCGCGTTCGAGCGGCTACCAGCTGCCGGATTCTGGGGCGATCAACGAACGGATTTTCCAACCTGTGGGCAATCCGTGGGGCGCGGCACCTGAAGCTTCTTCCGTGCCGGCAGGAGCCGGAATCAACCGGAGCAAAACCATGAAATCACCTACTTCAACGCTTGCCGCCGTAGCCTCCCTGCACAAGACCCGATGTGTGGCGATGATCCTTTGCACTGCGCTGTCCAGTGCGACAGCCTTCGGTCAATCCGAAGGCAGCGACAAGAAGCAACTGACTGTCGCCGAACTGAAGACGATTTACCTGAACTGCGACCGGGAAGCGATGCGAGGGCTACTGGACGGTGCTGAGGCGAAAGTCTGCTCGGTTGTCTATGAGGAGCTCAAGAAGCGTGCCTTCGACGGAGACTTTGACAGCTTCCTGGTTTGGTCTCGAGCACAGAACAGCGCGAACATCGCGGCGCGATAAGGAGCGCAAACCGGGGATGGCTTCACGGCGTTCGCAGCTACTGAGCCCCGCTCAGCGGCAGTTGACCGGCAGCCATCCCTTGGGGAGGTCGGTTTTGTTGACCGCCGGCACGGTCATCTTGTCGGGCGCTGCCACATAGCCGCAGATCCAGGCCACGGGCACGATCGGAGCATCTTCGACCACGGCAGGACGCAGGCTCAAGGTCATGCCACGCAGCGCGCCATTGGCCTGGTTGCCAAATACCACGTGGATAGCACCGGCTTCGACCGTAAGCGACTTGACGTAGTTGCTGACCACCTTGTCAGGTGCGGGCAAGCCCGCCGCGGCGTTGTCCTCGGGAAAAGTTTTGGTGGTCGCCCAGGCGGCGGCGATCGGCCCTTTGGCGATTTCGGTCAGCCGCATTGCCTCAATGACTTGCTCGCGGATGTGTTTGTCGCGATAGAGTGGAACAGCCATCAAGGCCAAGATGGCGATGATCGCCACGACCACCATCAGCTCGATCAGAGTGAAGCCACGCGGTGACGGCGTCGAGTTTCTTCGGGGCTTGTTCACGTGAGCAGCTAGCAAGATGGGCAACGGGGCATTTTGCGTTATACCTATCGCTGCGCGGGTCACCGAAATGTCCGTTTGTTGCACTCACGGCCGACTACGCGCCTTGGCTCAACCAAAGCCTCAGTTCCAGCATCACCGCGTCCAGATCGAGCGCCTGCCCTGCCGCTTCGGCCGCGTCGAAGGCAGCGTCGCCGAGCGCGCGCCGAGCTTCGGCCATCTGCTGCGCCATCTGCGCTTCATCGATTTTCGGGTCTCGGTAGCCGGCGTCGGTGAATCGCGGCTGGCCCGCACCCCAGAAGCGCGCCGCGAGCGCGTGCTCGCCGTGTGCGCCCGCGAGG
>JBGSWY010000154.1:0-5995 GCA_041751715.1 Burkholderiaceae bacterium | reverse complement strand
GCATCCGTCATGGTTCCGCCAGCGCCCCGACGGCACGGTCCAGTACGCGGAGAATCCGCCGAAGAAGTACCAGGACATCTATCCGTTCAATTTCGAGTCGGAAGACTGGGAAGCGCTGTGGCGCGAGCTTGCGAGCGTGTTCGACTTCTGGATTGCCGAAGGCGTGCGCATTTTTCGCGTCGACAACCCGCACACCAAACCCTTTGCGTTCTGGGAGTGGGTCATCGGCCGCATCAAGCGTGAGCATCCCGACGTGGTGTTGCTGTCCGAAGCGTTCACGCGGCCCAAGGTCATGCATCGGCTCGCGAAGGTGGGTTTCACGCAGTCGTACACCTACTTCACGTGGCGCAACACCAAGCGCGAATTGACCGAATACTTCACCGAACTCACGCAAGGTCCCGGCCGAGATTATTTCCGGCCCAACTGCTGGCCGAATACGCCGGACATCCTGCCCGAATACCTGCAGCTGGGCGGGCGCCCGGCATTCATGTCACGCCTCGTGCTGGCCGCGACGCTATCGGCCAACTACGGGATTTACGGTCCCGCCTACGAACTGCTCGAAGCCGCGCCGCGCGAGCCGGGCGCGGAGGAGTATCTGAATTCGGAAAAGTACGAGCTGCGCCACTGGGACCTGGCGCGCGCCGACAGCCTGTCCGGCTTCATCGCGCGCGTTAATGCGGCGCGGAACGACAACCCCGCGCTGCAAAGCGACGCCGGGTTGACCTTCGTCCCGGTCGATAACGACGAGCTGATCTGCTACGCCAAGGTCGACGCGGCCACTGACAACACGGTGCTGGTCGTTGTCAACCTTGACCCGCGCAACCCGCAATCGGGCTGGGTCACACTGGACCTCGCCGTCCTCGGGCTCGAGGCCGACCAAGCGTTCCAGGTGCATGACCTGCTGACCGATGCGCGCTATCTGTGGACCGGGGCGCACAACTTCGTGATGCTCGATCCGGCGCGTGTGCCGGCCCACATTTTCCGCGTGCGACGCAGCGTGCGCACCGAACGCGATTTCGATTACTTCCTGTGAGGAACGGGCAGACCGGGGCACCCACCGCGCAGGGCGACCTGCCGCCGGTCGTGCACGCCGCCGACCACCGCTGGTACAAGGACGCGGTCATCTACCAGCTGCACATCAAGGCGTTCTTCGATTCGAACGACGACGGCATAGGCGATTTTCGCGGGCTGACCGAGAAGCTCGACTACGTCAAGGACCTCGGCGTCAACACGATCTGGCTGCTGCCGTTTTACCCGTCGCCGCTGCGGGACGACGGCTACGACGTCGCCGACTACCGCAACGTGCATGCTTCGTACGGGACACGCGCCGATTTTCATCAGTTCGTGCGCGAGGCGCACCGGCGCGACCTGCGCGTGATCACCGAGCTGATCGTCAATCACACGTCGGACCAGCATCCATGGTTCCAGGCGGCGCGTCTGGCGCCGAAGGGCTCGCCCAAGCGCAACTTCTACGTATGGAGCGACGATCCGAACAAGTACAGCGGCACGCGAATCATCTTTACCGATACCGAGAAGTCGAACTGGGCTTGGGACGAAACGGCCAAGGCGTACTACTGGCATCGCTTCTTCAGCCACCAGCCCGATCTGAATTTCGACAATCCGCAGGTACGCAAAGCGATCTTTCGCGTGATGCGGTTCTGGCTCGACATGGGTGTCGACGGCTTCCGGCTCGACGCGATACCGTACCTGGTCGAGCGCGAGGGCACCAATAACGAGAACCTGCCCGAGACGCACGCGGTGCTGAAGGAGCTGCGCGCGCAGGTCGACGCCCACAATCCGAACGTGCTGCTGCTGGCCGAGGCCAATCAGTGGCCCGAGGATGTGCGCGAGTACTTCGGCGACGGCGATGAATGTCACATGGCGTATCACTTCCCGCTGATGCCGCGCATGTACATGGCGATCGCGCAGGAGGACCGGCACCCGATCACCGAGATCATGCAGCAGACGCCGGATATTCCGGACAACTGCCAGTGGGCGATTTTCCTGCGCAACCACGATGAGCTGACGCTCGAGATGGTGACCAGCAAGGAGCGCGACTACATGTACCAGATGTACGCGGCCGACCCGCGCGCGCGCATCAACATCGGCATCCGCCGCCGTCTCGCTCCGCTGCTCGAAAACGACATGAACCGCATCAAGCTGATGAACAGCTTGCTGCTGACGATGCCGGGCTCGCCGACGCTCTACTACGGCGACGAGATCGGAATGGGCGACAACATCTATCTTGGCGACCGCGACGGCGTGCGCACGCCGATGCAATGGCGGCCCGAGCGCAACGCCGGCTTCTCGCGCGCCGATCCGCAGCGGTTGTACCTGCCGCCGATCATGGACGCGATTTACGGCTACGAGGCGGTCAATGTCGAGGCACAGCTGCGCGAGCCGTCATCGCTGCTGAACTGGACGCGCCGCTTGCTCGCCGTGCGCAAAGGATTTCAGTCATTCGGGCGCGGCAAGCTGACGTTCTTGAGGCCGGGCAACCGCAAGATTCTCGCGTACATCCGCGAATACGCCGACGAGGCCGTGCTATGCGTCGCCAACCTCGCCCGCAATGCGCAGCCGGTCGAGCTCGACCTTTCACGGTTCAAGACACGCGTGCCGGTCGAGCTGATGGGACGCACACCGTTTCCGCCGATCGGTGACCTGCCCTATCTGCTGACGCTCGCGGGCCACGGGTTCCTCTGGTTCCGGCTCGCATCCGAGGCCGAAGTGCCGGCGTGGCACGAAGACAGGCTACCCGCGCACGAATTGCCGGTGATGGTGCTGTTCGATGGCTGGGCAAGTTTGTTCCGCGACCGTGTCGTGCCGTGGCGCATTGCGCTGGCCGAAAAAGGACGCGCGCAATTCGAGCGCGAGGTGTTGCCGGAGTTCGTTGCAGAGCGGCGCTGGTATGCCGCCAAGGGCGAGCTGGTCAAGCGGGTCACACTCGCTGATCACGTCGAGTGGCAGCAGGGCACCCATTCCTGGCTCATTTCGCTGGCGCAGGTGGAGGGTGCGAGCGGCGGTCCGCAACCGTATTTTCTGCCGTTGATGTTGTGCTGGGAGCCGGATGATGAACGGCTGGCAGCGCTGATGCCCCTGGCGGTCGCTAAAGTCCGGCAACAGGCCAAGGTCGGCGTGATGGCCGACGCTTTCGCTGACGAGGCGTTCTGTCGTGCATTGGTGCGGTCGATCGGAGCAGGCACGGAGCTCAAGACCGCAAAAGGGAAGCTCCGCTTCACGCCGGTCACTGCCTTTGGCCGATTGGCGGGAAACGCTGAGTCCCTGCAGGTTGGCATTCCAGGCGCGCAAAGCACCAACACCGTGGTCGTGCTTGGGGACAGGCTGTTCCTGAAAGCTTATCGCCGGCTGCAGACCGGCGTGAATCCGGAAGCAGAGATCGGGCGCCACCTGACCGAAGTCGCCGGTTTTGCGCACAGCGTGCCGATGGCCGGCACGGTTGACTACGTTGGCGACGAGGGCGGCGTGATGACACTCGCGCTGCTGCAAGGGTATGTCGAGAATCAGGGAGATGGCTGGACCACGACGCTCAACTATCTCGAGCGCTTCCTGGAGCAAGTAGCGCCTCCGGCCGAGGCAGAGGCGCCCGAGAATGTGCACGGCGGCTATCTGGCGCTAGTGCGCGCGCTCGGCACGCGCACCGGCGAACTGCACGCTGCGCTGGCGAAAACCAGCGCTGATCCGGCGTTCTACCCGGTGCCGATCACGCCGGACGAAGTGACGAAATGGGCGAAAGGTGCGCGCTCGGCGGCCAGTGCCGCGCTCGATCGTCTGCAGCGGCGGGCGGCGACGCTGCCTGAAGCTACGCGCACCGACGTATCACAGGTGCTCGCTGCGCGCGACGCGATTCTCGCGCGCCTTGATTCGCACGCAGACGACCAGGCCCTGGGTATGCGCATCCGAATCCACGGTGACTATCACCTGGGTCAGGTGCTGGTGGTGCAAAACGATTTCGTGATCACCGATTTTGAAGGGGAGCCGGCGCGCACGCTGGACCAGCGGCGCGAGAAGCACTCGCCGATGAAGGACGTGGCCGGCATGCTGCGCTCGTTCGACTACGCGCTGAGCTCGGCCCTGCTGCGCAGCCCGGGCAGCAGTGCGGAAACGCAGGCTCTGCGTGAGCGCCTGGGTGCCGAATGGCTGCGCCAGACGGAACATACGTTCATAGAGAGCTATGACCAGGCCGTGCGTGCGGCCGGCCTGCCGGGCGCGCACGCGCAACGGCGCGGCCTGCTCGAGCTGTTCGTGCTCGAAAAGGCCATGTATGAACTGACCTACGAATCGGAGAACCGCCCGGACTGGCTGCGCGTCCCGCTCCGTGGAATCAGCCGGCTGCTCGCAACACGCGCCTGATGCGGCCGAGTACAGATGACGACGCTACATAGAAGGTAACGAGATGGAAAACATGCAAATGATGCTTGAGCCGATCCGGGCGTCGCTGCACCAGATCGGTGAGTTTCTGCCGCGCGTGCTGCTGGCGATTGCGATTCTGATCGTGGGCTGGCTGGTGGCGAAGGCAGCGCGCTATGCGACGGTGCGGATGCTGCGTGCCATCAACTTCAACATCGTGACCGAGAAGTCGGGCATCGATCGCTTCTTGAAGCAGGGTGGTGGCGAGGCCGACACGACGCACGTGCTGGGCCTGTTGGTCTACTGGTTGGTAGTGCTGGCAGCGCTGATGGTCGCATTCAACAGCATGGGGCTGGCGTACGTCACCGATTTGATCGGCCGCGTCCTGCTGTTTGTTCCAAAGGTGATGGTCGCTGTGCTGATCCTTGCGTTCGGCGCTTACTTCGCTCGCTTCGTCGGCGCTGCGGTCAGCACGTACTGCGAAAATGTTGGCATGAGCGACGCCGACCTGCTGGGGCGGTTCGCGTTCTACGCGATCATGGTGTTTGTGATTCTGATCGCGCTTGACCAGCTGGGTCTGGGAGACATCATTCGGCAGACGTTCCTCATTTTCATCACGGCGATTGGACTCGCGCTTGCGCTGGCGTTCGGGATCGGCGGCGCGAAGCGGGCGGGCGAACTGCTCGAGCGCTGGTCGCGACGCCCGCCTGAAGCGCCGCGGGCGCGGCAGAGCCGGCCCCAAGGTGTTGAAGATCCCCACTAAGTTGAAGATCGCTACTAAGTTGAAGCCCGGGACGTCTTTGAACTCGCTGGAAGCGCACGCTTGAAGCAGATTACGGCGGTGTGGCCGGGCCGGTCGGAGGCGCGCGGGGCTATCTGGGACGGCGAAGGCGTCAACTTTGCGCTGTTCTCCGAGCACGCCGAGCGAGTCGAGCTGTGCCTGTTCGATGCCACCGGCCGGCGCGAGGTGCAGCGGATCGAGCTGGTCGAACGCACCGATCAAATCTGGCACTGCTACCTGCCCGAAGCGCGGCCCGGGCTGCTCTATGGCTATCGCGCGTATGGACCGTATCGTCCCGAGGAGGGGCTGCGCTTCAACCCGCACAAGCTGCTGCTCGATCCGTACGCGCGCAATATCGTAGGCACGCTGCGCTGGCACGACGCACTGTTCGGCTACACGATCGGGCACAAGCGCGGTGATCTTTCATTCGATCGGCGGGACAGTGCCGCGGCGATGCCCAAGTGCAAGATCGTCGAGCCCGCCTTCACCTGGGGCGACGACCGCCCGCCGGGCGTGCCGTGGCACGAGACGGTGATTTACGAGCTGCACGTGCGCGGCTTCACGATGCAGCATCCGGACGTGCCGCCGCACTTGCGCGGCACCTACGCCGGGCTCGCAACGGCGCCGGTGATCGATTACCTGAAGCGCCTGGGGGTGACGGCGGTCGAGTTGCTGCCGGTGCATGCATTTCTCGACGATCGGCGGCTGAGCCAGCAGGGGATGCGCAACTACTGGGGCTACAACACCATCGGCTACTTCGCGCCGGACGCGCGCTATTCGGCCTCGGGCAAGATCAACGAATTCAAGACGATGGTCAAGGCGCTGCACTCGGCCGGGCTCGAAGTG
>JBGSWY010000153.1:0-5737 GCA_041751715.1 Burkholderiaceae bacterium | reverse complement strand
GCGGCAAGGTACGGATGATGTATCGCACGCGCATGCACTACGCGCGGATCACTTGAGGGACACGATGGCCAGACCGATCCAGTTTCATTTCGACTTCTCTTCGCCGTACTCGTACATCGCGTCCGAGCAGATCGAAGCACTCGCCGGGCGCCATGGACGAACCGTCGAGTACAAGCCGGTGCTGCTGGGAGCCGTGTTCAAGGCGGCCGGCAGCGCACCGCTGACCGAGTTGTACGAGCCCAAGGCGCGCTACGCGGTGCACGATTTCACGCGCTCCGCCCGCTACGCCGGCGTACCGTACCGGCATCCTAGCCGGTTTCCGATCGGCAGCGTGGCCGCCAAGCGCGCGGTCCTGTGGCTGCAGCAATACCACCCCGAGCAGGCGGCGCCATTCATTCACGCGGTTTACCGTGCGTTCTTCGTCGACGATCGCGACATATCCGATGCTGCCGTCGTGGGCGAGATCGCACGCGAAGTGGGCATCAATCCGGCCGAGCTCGCGGCCGGCGTGCAGCAACCGGAGATCAAGGAGCGTCTGAAAACGCAGGTCGATCAAGCAATCAACGCGGGCGTCTTCGGTGCACCGACGATCATCGTCGATGGCGAAGTGTTCTGGGGCAATGACCGGCTACCGCAGATCGAGCAGTGGCTTGCAAAAGGGCCTTACTAGCGGCGGACTGAATGCCGGAGAGCCTGCAGTTTCTCGATGCGACGCTGCTGTCGCGCATTCAATTCGGCTTCACGATCACGTTTCATATCCTGTTTCCTTCGCTGTCGATTGGCCTGGCGGGATTTCTGGTCGTACTCGAAACACTATGGCTTAGAACCGGCGAAGAGCGTTACTGGCGCTTGCTGCGCTTCTGGACCACGATGTTCGCGCTGTCGTTCGGCATGGGTGTGGTCTCAGGCATCGTGCTGTCGTACCAGTTCGGCACCAACTGGAGCGGCCTGATGGCCAAGGCCGGGCAGATCATGGGGCCACTTTTGACGTATGAAACCCTGACCGCGTTTTTTCTCGAAGCAAGCTTCCTCGGTATCTTGTTGTTCGGTTGGAAACGAGTCTCCCGGCGCATGCACTTTATTTCGACGTGCATGGTTGCACTCGGCACCTGCATCTCGGCGTTCTGGATCATGGCGTCCAACAGCTGGATGCAGACGCCGGCCGGCTTCACGGTGCGCGACGGTGTTTTTTATCCGGCCGACTGGTGGGCGATCATTTTCAACCCATCGTTTGTCGTGCGCTTCATCCACATGATGATGGCCGCTTATTTGGCCACCGCGTTTGTCGTCGCGGGTGCCGCCGCTTGGTATCTGCTGAAAGATCGCTTCGTGCCGCTGGCGCGGCCGATGCTCGTGTTGGCGCTGCTGATGGTCGTGCCGCTGGCACCGCTGCAGATATTCGTCGGCGACGCGGTCGGGCTGGTAGTGGCCGAGCATCAACCGGCCAAGCTGGCGGCGATGGAAGCGCAGTGGGAAACCGGGGTGATGCCGCTGCGGCTTTTCGCGTGGCCCGATCAGGAACAAGCCCGCAATGTTTTCGAGATCGGCATTCCAAAGCTCGGCAGTCTGATCACACAGCATTCGCTGAATGCGCCCGTCAAAGGCTTGCTCGAATTTGCTGCGGAGGATCGGCCGCGTGTCGGGATCGTGTTCTGGACCTTTCGCCTAATGGTCGGCATCGGCTTGCTGATGCTCGCGATCGCGCTGGTGGCTGTGGTGCTCTTTGCCACCAAGCGGCTTTATTCGAGCCGATGGTTTTTGCGCACGCTCACGCTTGCGTCGCCGCTCGGCTTCATTGCGATTGTGGCCGGCTGGTACACGGCGGAAATCGGCCGGCAGCCGTACGTGATCTACGGGCTGATGCGCACGGCCGATGCCGTGTCGCCGGTGGCGGCAAGCGATGTGGCGCTGTCGCTCGCTTCGATCTTCGTCATCTACTGCGCCGTGTTCGGCGCGGGATTCTGGTACCTGCTGCGCACGATTCGCATCGGTCCGGTGGAAGTCGCACTGCCCGAAGCGCCGGCGCTCGGCAACCGGCCTCTGGCGGCAGCGGCGCCTGGCAGATGAGCAACGCCGATCTGCTGACGCTTTTCATGGCCGGCACGGTGGCGTTTGCCGTCGGCATGTATGTGTTTCTCGACGGCTTCGATCTCGGCGTCGGCATCCTGTTTCCGTTTGCCGGCGACGACGCCGAGCGCGATCAGATGATGAACTCGATTGCGCCGTTTTGGGACGGCAATGAAACGTGGCTGGTCTTTGGCGCAGCCATTTTGCTCTCGGCATTTCCGCTCGCGTTCTCGGTCATCATGCCGGCGGTTTATCTGCCGATCATCGTGATGCTGCTGGGACTGATCTTCCGCGGCGTCGCGTTCGAATTCCGGTTCAAGCATCACCCGCGCCTGCGCATCTGGGATGCAGCGTTTGCCGGCGGTTCTGTGATTGCGGCTTTTGCGCAAGGCGTGGTACTCGGCGCGTTCGTGCAAGGGATCGAAGTGCAAAGCGATCGCTACTCCGGCGCTCCCTGGGACTGGCTGACACCGTTTTCGCTGATGACAGGTGCGGCGTTGCTGTGCGGTTATGCACTGCTCGGCAACACGTGGCTGTTCTGGCGCTCGTATGGCACGCTGCAGGAAAAAGCGCGCGCCTGGATGCCGGTGCTGCTGGTCGGCATGTTGGCCGCCATCGTTGCGGTCAGCGTGTGGACGCCGCTGATGTCGCCGGCGATCGCCGCGCGCTGGTTCGATTTTCCCAAAGCGTTTGCGTTTGCTCCGGTCCCGCTGCTAACGGTCGCGTGCGCCTGGGGCGCCTATCGTTGGGTGAAGAAAACTCCGAGCGCGGTGCCGTTCATGCTCTGCACCGGATTGTTCTTCCTCAGCTACACCGGCCTGGCGATCAGCATCTTTCCGCAGTTGCCGCCGCCATCGCTGACCTTGTTTCAAACTGCGGCATCACCCGAGTCGCAGCGCTTTTTGCTGCCGGGCTTATTGATCCTGGTGCCGCTGATTCTGATTCATACGTGGTTCAACTACCGGACGTTCCACGTCAAGGGCGAGGACGACGCAGGCTACGGACATTAGCGGGCGGCACGCACCAGCGCCGCCTTGATCTTTACCGGATCAAACTCGCGCAGCACTCGCGCGGAAAGGCGAGCCGCATCCTTGGTCGACAGATCGAACAGCCGCTCTTTGACCGGCAGAATCTGAGACGGATGCATCGAATACTGGCGCAGTCCCATGCCGAGCAACAGCTCGGTCATTTCGAGCTCGCCGGCCAGCTCGCCGCAGACCGACACTGGCACCCTCGCCTTGCTGCATCCCTTGATCGCCTGCCCGATCAACCGGAGCACGGCAGGATGCAGATGATCGTACAAATGCGCAACGCTGGAATCGGCGCGATCGATCGCCAGCGTGTACTGAATCAGATCATTGGTGCCGATCGAAAGAAACTTGAGCCGCTTGCACATCTGCGGCACCGACAGCGCCGCTGCCGGCACTTCGACCATGCCGCCAATTTGCACACGCCCATCGTATTTCTGCTTGCGCTCTTTCAGCTGTTCCTTCGCACGAGCAACGAAAGACAGCGTCTGTTCGATTTCGTAGCCGTGGCTCAGCATCGGCACCAGGATGCGCACGGTGCCGACTTCGGACGCGCGCAGGATCGCGCGCAGTTGCGTCAGAAACAGTTCCGGGTACGCCAGGCAGTAGCGAATGGCGCGCAGGCCAAGCGCAGGATTCGATTCGGGGCGCGGCGCGCCCCGGCTCATGCCGAGACTTTCGCGCGCGGCTTCGTTCAGCACTTTATCGGCGCCGATATCCAGTGTACGAATCACGACGGGCTTGCCTTTCATCGCGCGCGAGACTTTCGCATACGCCTCGTACTGCTCGTCTTCAGTCGGCAGTTCGTCGCGATCCATGAACAGGAACTCGGAGCGAAACAGGCCGATGCCATCGGCGCCCGCTTCGAGCGCGTCGCGCGCGTCTTCCGGCAGCTCGATGTTCGCCTGCAGATCAATCGCGATGCCGTCCTTGGTACGTGCCAGCCGCCCCTTGAGCTTGCGCAGTTGCGCGCGATGCTCGCCTTCGTCGCGCACGCGCTGGCCAAACTCGGCGAGTTCTTCGTCGCTCGGATTGACGATCACCGCATCGAAGTCGGCGTCGATCACGACCAGATCGTCTTCATCGATGACGCTGCGTGCGCCTTCGGCGCCGACCACCGCCGGCAGCCCGAGGCTGCGCGCCAGAATCGCGGTATGCGAAGTCGGGCCACCGAACTCGGTGACGAAACCGGCCAGGTCGATATCGGCACGATCTTTCAGGTGCAGTACGTCGGCCGGCGCGAGGTCCTGTGCAATCAGCACCAGTCTCTCTCCTGCCGCGAGCGGTTTCGGAATCGCGACGCGGGTCGGCCGCCCTTCGGCCAGCGCGTTGACGACTCTTTCCACGACCTGCCTGACATCGGTCGACCGTTCGCGCAGGTACTCGTCGTCGATCGCGTCGAACTGCTTGACCAGCGCTTCGAGCTGAATCGTCAGCGCCCATTCGGCGTTGATCAGCTGGCCCCTGATCAGATCGCGCGGCGCTTCAGCAAGCAGCGAATCGGCCAGGATCATCTGGTGAAGGTCGAGAAACGCGCGCACTTCGCTCGGCGCGCTGGCCGCGATCCCCGCCTTCAGCCCTTCCAGCTCCTCGCGCACCACGCTGAATGCCGTCGTCAGCCGCCCGATTTCATGCAGCACGTCGCGCCGCTCGATCGAATACTGGCGAACGTCGAGCTCCGATGGCGCGAGCAGATGCGCGCGGCCGACGGCGATGCCGCGCGTCACTCCGCTTCCCACCAGCGACTTTCTGAGACGCTCGGCCATACGCTCAGCCGCGAGCTTCGCCGAAACCGGATTGAATCAGCTCGCCGATGGCAGCCACCGCCTGCTGCTCGTCCGGGCCATCGGCATCGACCGTCACGATCGCGCCCGGGCCGGCGGCGAGCATCATCACGCCCATGATCGATTTGGCGTTCACGCGTCGCCCGTTTTTTGCGATGAACACTTCGCTCGAATAGCGTCCCGCCGTCTGCGTGAGTTGTGCCGACGGACGCGCATGCAGGCCGAGCTTGTTTTTGATCGTGAAGTCCCGGCTGATCATCGCCGGGCACCGATCTGCAGCATGCCCTGCTGGCCGCCCGCCAGCGCTTTCTCCGCCACTTCGGCCAGCTGCCCGCCGCGATAACAAACGGCGCGCAGCAACATCGGAAGATTCACGCCGGCGATCACCGCCACCGGCTCCGATTCGGCGAGCTTCGCGGCCACGTTGCCGGGTGTCGCGCCAAAGG
Organism: Burkholderiaceae bacterium; assembly: GCA_041751715.1. Taxonomy (GTDB): domain Bacteria; phylum Pseudomonadota; class Gammaproteobacteria; order Burkholderiales; family Burkholderiaceae_F; genus JACCZX01. Next base: position 412 of record JBGSWY010000153.1, on the reverse strand, counting down.
CATCGGTCAGGATCAGCACGCCTTCGCCCCGATCGACTTCACGCACCAGTTCGCGCGCACGCGCAACGGTGTCTGCCATATCGGTGCTGCCTTCGACATCGAGCACACGCATCTCGCGCCGCGCGTTCGGCTCGCAGCTATAGACATGTTCCGCGCACCGGCCGAGCGCGCTGGCAAGTGGTGCGTGCGCTATGACAACGATTCCAACCATGGCTATGCGCTCATGCAGCAACGTTCCTTTCAAGTTCGTCGATGAACATGCCGGCCACATCGAAACCGGCCTGTCCCTGAATCTCGACAAAGCATGTCGGGCTGGTGACGTTGATCTCGGTCAGATAATCGCCGATCACATCGATCCCAAGCAGCAATAGTCCGCGCGGCAGCAGCGCCTGACCGACCTCGCGCGCGAGCT
>JBGSWY010000152.1:0-6809 GCA_041751715.1 Burkholderiaceae bacterium | reverse complement strand
TCAGCCAGCCAGGGGGCGACGCGGTCGGTCACCGTGCCTCCCGAGGCATGCGCGTACGCCGCGACGTTCGCGCGATCGACCCAGATCTCACCGATCAGCCGGTCGGCCAGCAAGGCTGCATCGACGCGATACTTGGCATCGGAGAACGTGGAAAACGCGGTCGCGTTCGCACTGAGCAGGCCGAGAATGCCGACCGCGAAGATCACCGTCGAGACCAGCACTTCGGTCAACGACATTCCGCGCGAACGCGCTCGTGGCGCGCGGCGTGCTCGTGCTGATTGCATGAAGAGCATCGGTTGCACGCTGCTAACAGGCGCGCGGGTCACCGGCAACAACTGCCGGGTCGCACATGCGAACGTCGCCGGCGGCGCCAAGCGCGATGCGCAGGTTACGACGATCGGCATCGCCGACGACGGGATTGGCAACGTCGATCTGCGTTGCCACGTTCGACCCGTCAATATTGGCGGTCACTCGGCCGAGCGAATCGAAAGTGATCGTCGTGGCATCGACCGGCACCATCGCCAGTTGCGGTTGCGCCGATGTTTCAGTATCCGTGCGTGCCTGAATCACCGGCAGGCAATCGCCCGGGTCATCGACATCCGGCGTGCCGTTGTCGATCGGATTGGCGCAGCCGACGGTCCAGCTCGTCGCTGCGCCATTCGTAAAGACAAGCTGCACCAGGCGATTGCGACGAATCGCTTCGCCGCGTGCCAGCTGCAGTCCATTCAAGACGGACTCGGCCGCGGTGCGCGTTTGCGTGTTGCCGATCCATACTGAAAACATCGGTGCGGCTTGCATGTACAGGATCGCCGCGACGGTCATCACCACTGCAAGCTCGACCAGCGTCAGGCCGTGCTGCCTCCGCATTCCCATCTCAGTGCGCATCATCGGGTCACCCACTTGGTGCCTGCGTCGGCAGGCAGGTCGCCCCAGTGCGCCGGTATCGCCGTGGTCGCGCGGACGTTGGCCTGATTGACCGTGTAGACGAAGCCTGCAGTGGTGCCTGCGCCAGTAGCTGTAGCCGTGAAGGCCTGGCCACCGGCACCGATCGCACAAGCAATCGCAAAGTTATCCAGGTTGGCTGGCACCGCCGGGCCGCATGCGCCACCGTTCGCGTACGTGCGGTTGTTCTGATAAAACTGCTCCATCCGAACGCGATATTCGGACAACGCGTTGCCGGCCTCGACCAGATTGCCGCGTGTCACATAACGCGAGTAATTGGGAATGCCGATCGCCGCCAGAATCCCGAGCACGGCGACCACCACCATCACCTCGATCAGCGTGAAACCGAACTGCTTTCGTTGTTCCATAGCACCTGCGCTCCTCTGCACAACTGGGTAACGACGCCCAGCGGGGGTTCTTGAATTCGCGGGATGTACGATCCGGCCAGACCGACGAGCGGCTCGATCCGAGCTGACGAACATCCTGTGGGTGGGAAGAATTCCCGATCGACTTCGCTTGATCCTTTGAAATGACCGCGCTTTTGAAATGACCGCGCTCTGAAATGACAGAAATCATGCTGACATCCGCGCAACGCCGCTCGTTAAAGGCGCGCGCGCACGAATTGAGGCCGGTGGTGCTGCTCGGTGCGGCGGGCCTCACGGAGGCTGTCCTGCGTGAAATCGATCGCGCTCTCGCAGCACACGAGCTGGTAAAGATCAAGGTCCCGCAGGATGACCGTGTGCAGCGCGCTCAGATCTTCGCCACCGTGGCCGAAAAACTCTCGGCCGCAAAGGTTCAATCAATCGGCAAGACGATTGTGCTGTTCAGACCGTCGCCCGAAAGCGAGGAAAAGCAGGAGGGTGGGAGCCCATAGGCAAAGACGCCCGATGAACGGCGGGATGAGCGCCCGCGCGGCGCGAAGAATTAGCGCCTTTAGCAGGCCAATTATGTATATGCCACCGAGACAATCGAATAATCGCGCTCGCCGGCCGGTGCAACAACAGTCGCGATGTCGCCCTCGCTCTTGCCGATCAACGCACGCGCAATCGGGCTCGATACTGAAATCCATCCGGCCTTGATATCGGCCTCGTCGTCGCCGACGATCTGATATTTGACGACGTCGCCCGAATCCTGGTCTTCCAGTTCGACGGTCGCACCGAAGACCACGCGGCCTGCCGCGTCCACTGTCGCGGGATCGATGATCTGCAACGCTGAGAGCTTGCCTTCGAGCTCCTGTATGCGGCCCTCGACGAACCCCTGCCGCTCGCGCGCCGCGTCGTATTCGGCGTTTTCGCTCAGGTCACCCTTTTCACGCGCGTCTTTTATCGCCTGAATGATCGCCGGGCGATCGACGCTGCGCAGCCGCTGCAGTTCGGCTCTCAGTTTCTCGGCGCCACGCGCCGTGATCGGTATTGCTCGCATAGGTTTGCACCAGAAAAACAAAGCCCCGGCGAAGGCCGGGGCCGCGTTGAGTTGCCAGTTTAGTGCAAGCGGCGATGCAACGACTGCAGGTCGTACACCTTGAGCCGATCGAATTGCTGCAGGCCTTCGATGGCGGCCCTTCCGCCGGCCATCGTTGTGTAATAGGTGACGCGCTGCGCAAGCGCAGTCGTGCGAATCGAGCGCGAATCCATGATCTGGCTGCGTACTTCGCTGACCGTCGTAATGACCAGATGAATGTCGCCGTTCTTCAGCAGATCGACGACGTGCGGCCGCCCATCTTTCACCTTGTTCACGACGTTGACCGGAATGCCGGCCTCATCGATCGCCTGCGCAGTGCCGCGCGTCGCGACCAGTTGGTAACCCTTGTCGTGCAGCAGCCTGGCGACGGCGACCGCCTTGGGCTTGTCGCTATCCATCACGCTTAGAAACACGGTGCCGCTTTCGGGCAGTGTCGAACCCGCTCCGAGCTGCGACTTGAACAACGCTTCTCCGAACGTTTCGCCGACGCCCATCACTTCGCCGGTTGACCGCATCTCCGGCCCGAGCAACGGATCGACACCCGGAAACTTCGCGAAGGGAAATACCGATTCCTTGATCGAGTAATACGGCGGCACTACTTCGCGCGTCTCGCCCTGCTGTTCGAGCGTGATGCCGACCATCACCAGTGCCGCGATCTTGGCCAGCGGCTTGCCGGTCGCCTTTGACACGAAGGGCACCGTGCGCGACGCGCGGGGGTTGACTTCCAGCACGTAAACCGCGCTCTCGCCGTCGCGGGTCTGGATCGCGAACTGCACGTTCATCAGGCCCACAACGTTCAGCGCGCGCGCCATCTGCGCCGTCTGCCGCTTCAGCTCATCGATCGTCGCCTGCGGCAGCGAATACGGCGGCAGCGAGCATGCCGAGTCACCCGAGTGCACGCCAGCCTGCTCGATGTGTTCCATCACGCCGCCGATCAACACCCGCTCGCCGTCGGCAATGCAATCGACGTCGACCTCGATCGCATCGTCGAGAAAGCGGTCGAGCAACACCGGCGAATCGTTGCTGACCTTGACCGCCTCGCGCATGTAACGCTCGAGATCGCGGCCCTCGTGCACGATTTCCATCGCACGGCCGCCCAGCACGTAACTGGGCCGCACAACCAGCGGATAACCGATTTCGACGGCGAGCCGCAGCGCTTCATCTTCCGCACGCGCGGTGCGATTGGGCGGCTGCTTCAATCCGAGCTGCTGCAACAGCTTCTGAAACCGCTCGCGGTCTTCGGCGATATCGATCGAATCGGGCGATGTGCCGATAATCGGGACGCCGTTGGCTTCCAGATCGCGCGCCAGCTTGAGCGGTGTCTGCCCGCCGTACTGAACGATGACGCCAAACGGCTTTTCCTTGTCGACGATCTCGAGCACGTCTTCCAGCGTCACGGGCTCGAAGTAGAGGCGATCCGACGTGTCGTAGTCGGTCGACACTGTTTCCGGATTGCAGTTGACCATGATGGTTTCGAACCCATGCTCGCGCAGCGCGAATGCGGCGTGCACGCAGCAGTAATCGAACTCGATGCCCTGGCCGATCCGGTTCGGACCGCCGCCCAGCACGATCACTTTCTTCCGATTCGTGGGTTCCGCCTCGCACTCGTCCTCATAGGTCGAGTACATATAGGCGGTCGTCGTCGCAAACTCCGCCGCGCAGGTATCGACTCTCTTGTAGACCGGGCGCACACCATGCCGCAGTCGGGCCGCGCGCACGTCGGACGCCGATGCCGCCAGCAGCTTTGCCAGGCGACGATCGGAAAATCCCTTGCGCTTCAAGAACCGCAGCTCATCGGGAGTTAACTCGGGCAAAGTTCGTCCCTGCAGCCGCCCTTCGATCTGCACCAGCTCTTCGATCTGCGCCAGAAACCAGGGATCGATCGCCGTTTCCTCGAATATTTCGGTCAAGGTCATGCCGATGCGGAAGGCGTCGGCAACGAACCAGATGCGATTTGGTCCGGGCTCGCCGATTTCCTCGACGATCTCGTCGCGATCGCTCGAATGCTCATCGAGTCCGTCGGATCCAACCTCCAGACCGCGCAGCGCCTTTTGAAACGATTCCTGGAACGTGCGGCCGATCGCCATCACTTCGCCGACAGATTTCATCTGCGTCGTCAGGTGATTGTCGGCCTGGGCAAACTTCTCGAATGCGAAGCGCGGCACCTTGGTCACGACATAGTCAATCGTCGGCTCGAACGATGCCGGCGTCGCGCCGCCGGTGATCTCGTTGCGCAGTTCGTCGAGCGTGTAGCCGACCGCCAGCTTGGCGGCGATCTTCGCGATCGGAAAACCGGTTGCCTTTGACGCCAGGGCAGATGAACGCGACACGCGCGGATTCATTTCAATCACGATCATCCGGCCGTTTTTTGGATCGATCGCGAACTGCACGTTCGAGCCGCCGGTATCGACCCCGATCTCGCGCAAAATCGCAATCGATGCATCGCGCATCAGCTGATATTCCTTGTCCGTGAGCGTTTGCGCCGGCGCTACGGTGATCGAATCCCCCGTGTGAATGCCCATCGGATCGAGGTTTTCGATCGAGCACACGATGATGCAGTTGTCCGCCTTGTCGCGCACCACCTCCATCTCGAATTCTTTCCAGCCGATCAGCGATTCTTCGATCAGCAGTTCGCCGGTCGGCGACAGATCGAGACCACGCTGGCAGATCGCGACGAACTCCTCCATGTTGTAGGCAATGCCGCCGCCCGTGCCGCCGAGAGTGAAACTCGGCCGGATTACTGCCGGGAAGCCCATCTTCTCCTGCACCGCAAGCGCTTCGGGCATAGAGTGTGCGATGGTGGAGCGAGCCGATGACAGCCCGATGCGCGTCATCGCCTCCTTGAACTTCGACCGGTCTTCAGCCTTCTCGATTGCATCCGGCGATGCACCGATCAGCTCGACCCCGTACTTGTTCAGCACGCCGTTGTTGTACAGGTCCATCGCGCAATTCAGCGCGGTCTGCCCACCCATCGTCGGCAGGATCGCATCCGGCTTTTCCTTTGCGATGATGCGCTCGACCACCTGCCACGTGATCGGCTCGATGTACGTCACATCCGCCATCTCCGGATCGGTCATGATCGTCGCCGGATTGCTGTTGACCAGGATGACCTTGTAGCCCTCGTCCTTCAGGGCCTTGCACGCCTGTGCACCCGAATAGTCGAACTCGCACGCCTGGCCGATCACGATCGGGCCAGCGCCGATGATCAGGATGCTCTTCAGGTCGTCGCGCTTCGGCATCAGGTGTAGTTGCCGGGCGCGAGACGACGCTCGATCAGCTCGATCAGGATATGGATCACCTTGATATGCAGCTCCTGCACACGATCGGCGTACTTGCCCCCCTCCGTGACGATCGCAATGTCCGCCAGGTCGGCGAGCGGCGCGGCGCCGTGACCGGTCAAGCCGATCACCCTCATCCCGCGCTGGTGCGCGGCGTTGACGGCGGCGATCACGTTACTGCTGGTGCCGCTGGTCGAAATCGCCAGCAGCGCATCGCCGGCGCGCCCATGCGCTTCGATGAACCGCGCAAACACCTGCTCGTAACCGTAGTCGTTGCCGACGCAGGACAGATGGCCCGGGTCGCTGATCGCCAGCGCGGCATAGCCCGGCCGGTTGTCACGAAAGCGACCGGTCAGTTCCTCGGCGAAATGCATCGCATCGCACATCGAGCCGCCGTTGCCGCACGCGTACGCGCGTCCGCCGGCGGCGAAAGTTTCGGCCAGCAGTGCACCGGCGTCCACGATCCGCGCCATCGTCGCGTCATCGCGCAGCAAACTGGCCAGCGCATCCGCGGCGCTTTTCAACGCCATCCGAACCAGCGAGCTATCGTTCATGCGCGCTCTCCATCGACTCGATAAACCGGTCGAACAGATCGCAGATGTCGTGCGGACCGGGGCTTGCTTCCGGATGGCCCTGAAAACAGAACGCCGGCGCGTCGGTCAGAGCGAAGCCCTGCAGCGATCCGTCGAACAGCGACACGTGCGTTACGCGCGTGTTGGATGGCAATGTCTTTTCGTCGACGGCAAAGCCATGATTCTGACTGGTGATGTAAACCTTGTGCGTGTCCAGATCGAGCACCGGATGATTGGCGCCGTGATGCCCGAACTTCATCTTCAATGTGCGCGCACCGACGGCGAGGCCCATAATCTGATGGCCAAGGCAAATGCCGAACGTGGGGACCTTGCGGGCAATGAACTCGCGTGTTGCTGCAACGGCGTAGTCCAGAGGCTCCGGATCGCCCGGTCCGTTGGCGAGGAACACACCGTCCGGCTTTAGTTTGAGCACGTCGGCCGCAGGCGTTTGAGCGGGAACTGCCGATATGCGGCAGCCGCGATCGGCCATCAATCGCAGAATGTTCTGCTTGACGCCGTAGTCGTAGGCGACGACATGAAAGTGGTGCGAATCGCG
>JBGSWY010000151.1:0-4969 GCA_041751715.1 Burkholderiaceae bacterium | reverse complement strand
CACCTGCGCCAACCCCGGCACCGCCACCGCCGGCGGGTCCGGCGCGGCCGTCCGCGCTCGGCTTCAACGCCGTTGCGAAGAGCACCGCCGATTCACTCGCGTTGGCGACCGGATACACCTCGACTGTGTTGTTCCGCCTGGGCGATCCGATCAGTGCGGGGACGCCGGCGTACGGCAATGTCGGTACCGACACCGCCGCATCGTTCGAGTTTCGCGCCGGCGATCACCACGACGGCATGCACTACTACGGTCTGGGTGCCAACAATGCGTTCTCGGCAACCTCGTCGGACCGCGGTCTGCTGGTGCAGAACCATGAGGCGATCACGCCGGCATTTCTGCATCCGACCGGTCAGACGATCGTGGCCGGCGCCCGTACGGTGGCGGACGAAGTGCTGCGCGAGTTCTACGTGCACGGCGTCAGCATTATCGAAGTGCAGCGGACCGGCGGCGTCTGGTCGTACAAGCAGGATTCGACGTTCAATCGCCGCGTGCACACGTTGACCGACACGATCTTGTCCGGCCCCGCAGGTGGCACGGCGCAGATGATTACCAAGTATTCGCCCAACGGCACGCGCACGCGCGGCACGGTCAACAACTGCGCCAACGGCTACACCCCGTGGTACACGTATCTGGCTTGCGAAGAAAACTGGGCCGGATATTTCCGCCGCATTACCGCGACCGACAATCCGAACCGTACCGCCAAGGAAATCACGTCGTTCAACCGCTACGGCGTTGGCGGCAACGGTCGCGAGTTGTGGGCGACGGTGACGCCCGACACGGCCGACAACCTGTACGGCCGGTGGAACGCGATGCAGCTCGGCGCATCCGCCGACGGCAGCGATGACTACCGCAACGGCCCGAACACCTACGGCTGGAACGTCGAGATCGATCCGTTTTCGCCGACCGGCGCCAACGCAACGCCGAAGAAGCGCACCGCGATGGGCCGCTTCGCGCACGAAGGTGCGTGGCCGGCAAAGGCGACAGCCGGCAAGCCGATTGTATATTACATGGGATGCGATTCACGCAACGAGTACGTCTACAAGTACGTCTCGACAGCGGTCTGGGACCCGGCCGACGCGACACTCGGATTAGCCGCGGGCGACAAGTATCTGGATGCCGGCAAACTGTACGTTGCGAAGTTCAATGCCGACGGCACGGGAAATTGGATCGAATTGTCGCTGTCGAATCCGACTGTCGCCGGCTATGCGACGTACGCGTTTGCCAGCGAAGCCGATGTGCTGATCAATGCGCGGCTGGCAGCCGATGCGGTGGGCGCCACCAAGATGGACCGTCCGGAATGGGGCGCTGTCGATCCGGTCAACGGCGACGTCTACCTGACGCTGACCAACACTAACGCAGCATCGCGTCCGGTTGCTGCGACCGACGCCGCCAATCCGCGCCATTACAACGACCAGACCACGACTGGCACCAACCAGTACGGCAACCCGAACGGACACATCATTCGCTGGCGCGAAACTTCGCCGGAGGTGCTGCTGTTCAACTGGGACATCTTCCTGTTCGGTGCACGTTCCAGCGCCGATCCGACCAACGTCAACGTATCGGGCCTGACCGCTGACAACGATTTCTCCAGTCCCGATGGCCTGTGGTTCAGCCCGACGACCAATATCTGCTGGATACAAACCGACGATGGTGCCTACACCGATGTGACCAACTGCATGATGCTGGCGGCGCTACCCGGAGGCGTCGGCGATGGCGGGCCGCGCACGATCACCAGTACCGACGCGATGGGCGCGACCAAGCAGACGCAGACGTTCGTCGCGCCCGCGCTAGGCACCAAGATGCGGCGGTTCCTGGTCGGCCCGAAGGACTGCGAGATCACCGGCATTGCGGAAACGCCGGATGGCGGCACGATATTCGTCAACGTCCAGCATCCGGGCGAGAACTCGCCGGCTGCTACGGTGGCTGATCCGAATACGTTTACCAGCCACTGGCCCGATGGCGGCACGTCGCGGCCGCGTTCGGCCACGATTGCGATCACGAAGACCGGCGGCGGCCAGGTTGGGGTTTAGCGGGCACGCTTCATTGTCACAACGACGGGAGGCTGCGGCCTCCCGTTTTTTCGCGGGTGAACGATGCCACTGAACATTAAACTGGCCGCGCTTGTTGTTGCTCTCGGTTTGACGGCAGATGCAGCCGCGCAGGATGCACTGCGCGGCAAGCGCGTCTATCTGGATACCGCGCGCATCGTGAATGCGAGCGTGAGTTGTGTCGACTGCCATCGTGGCTTGCCGCCTGGTTTGTTCGGCATCGGGCGCGCCGCCAACAATCCGGCGATCGTTGCCAATGCCTTGAACGCGATTCCGCAGATGGCGCCGCTGCGCGGGCGGCTTTCCGCTCAGGACATCGCCGATGTGGCGGCGTATATCGGTAACCCGACAGTGCCGAGCCCGGTGCTGCTCATCGCGACTCTTTCGCCCGGCGGAGCTGCCGGGTCCGATCGGCTCGATTTCGGCACCGTGCCTTCGGGCCAGGCATCGGCCCGCGCAACGGTGCAGTTGCGCAACGACGGCGCATTGCCGCTGCAGATCACGAGCAGCGTGCGAATCGTCGGACCGCAGCCGGCCGAGTTCACGCTGGTAGACACCAGCTGCGCGGCGGCGATCTTGGGCGCCGGCCAGTCCTGCGAGATCGGGCTGACGTTTCGGCCAGCACCCGGCGCCACCGGCGTGCGCAGCGCAGCAGTACAAATCGATCACGACTGGGTGGGCGGCATCGCCGCCGCTGCGCTGCTCGGAACGGCTGAGGCCAGCGCAGCGAATCCTCCCGTCGGCAATTCGGGAAGCGGCGGTGGCGGAGCGCTCGGCCTGTGCCTTCTGATAGGCGTTGCAGCGCTGGCGACGCTGCGCGGAGAACTTGCGAAACGCTAGCGTCAATGCACTGCGAACTTACCCTCGTTTGACGTTGGCGGCGGGTTTTGTGCATCATGCTCGGCTTGCTGTTCAACGTTACCAAGGAGAGGCTATGCGCCGCTTCGTCACTGCCGCACTTATCGCCACCGCCGGCGCGTTTATCACCGGCGCGGTCGACGCCAAGACCCTGCGCTGGGCCAGCCAGGGCGACATCCTGACCATGGACCCGCATGCGCAGAACGAGGGGTTGAACAACACCGCCAGCTCGTATATCTACGAGCCGCTGCTGACCTACAACGAAAAGTTCGAGCTGGTTCCGGCGCTGGCCACCAGCTGGAACCGCGACGGCGAACTGCTGTGGCGGTTCACTCTGCGCAAAGGCGTGACGTTTCACGATGGCTCGCCGTTCACGGCGGACGATGTCGTCTACTCGATCACCCGCGCGATGGCACCAACCTCGAATTTTCGCGTCTATACGACCGGTATTCAGGGCGCGCGCGCGATCGATCCGGCCACCGTCTTGATTTATACGTCGGTGCCTAACCCGGTGCTGCTACGCCAGTTGACCGAGCTTCGCATCATGAGCAAGGCGTGGTCTGAGAAGAACAAGGTCGTGCAGCCGCAGAACTTCATCCAGAAAGAAGAAACGTACGCGGCGCGCAATGCCAACGGCACCGGCCCGTACATGCTGAAAACGCGCGAGGTCGATATCCGCACGGTGTTCGTGCAGAACCCTAACTGGTGGAACAAGGGCAGCAAGAAAGGCAACGTAACCGAGATCATCTACACGCCGGTGAAGTCCGAGGCGACGCGCACTGCGGCGCTACTGTCGGGCGAGCTGGACTTCATTCTCGATCCGGCGCCGCAGGACCTCGCACGCCTGAAGCAGAACTCCGCCATCAAGATCGTCGAGGGGGCAGAGAACCGCACCATATTCCTCGGCTTCGACCAGATGCGCGATGAGCTCCTGTACTCCAGCGTCAAGGGCAAGAATCCGTTCAAGGATGTGCGCGTGCGGCAGGCGCTGTATCACGCGATCGATATCGAAGGCATCAAGCGCGCGGTGATGCGCGGGTCGTCGGATCCGACCGGTGCAATCGTGCAGCGTGCGGTCAACGGCTGGACCAAGGAGGCGCACGAGAGGCTTCCGTACAACGTCGACACCGCGAAGAAGCTGCTGGCCGAAGCCGGCTACCCGAACGGCTTCGAGTTCACGCTCGACTGCCCGAACAATCGCTACATCAACGACGAAGATATCTGCAAGGCGTTGATCTCGATGTGGGCCAGGCTTGGCATGAAGGTCGCGCTGAACTCGATGCCGCGCGCCACCTACTTCCCGAAGATTCAGAAATACGAAACTTCAGCCTATCTGCTCGGCTGGGGTGTGCCGACCTTCGACGCGCTGTATTCGCTGCAGTCGCTGGCGACGACCGTCGGCAAGGGCGGCGACGGCAACTTCAACCTGGGCCGAGTCAGCAATCCGGCGTTCGACAAGCTGGTGGAGGGGATGAAGAGCGAAGTCGATCAGAAGAAACGCAACCAGATGATTGCCGACGCATTGGCGCTGCACAACAAGGAAGTGATGCACATCCCGCTGCATAACCAGGTCATTCCTTGGGCGATGCGCAAGAACGTCACCGTCGTGCATCGTGCCGACAATCGACTCGAAGCATCCTGGGTTCGAATCGATTAGGTCCAGAAGCGGCGCGGGAAGACAGAACACCCTTGCCTTTGTTCAGGGCCGCTTCACGCGTTGTCTGCGGTTCGTCTAGCGCGAACCGCAAATCCCGCCGATGAATTGGCTGGACCACCGGCGGCTTCGCCGCCGATGTCCGGCGACATGCCCCCGGCATGTCGCTCGTCGCTCCGAAGGAGCGGCGCCTAACTAATCGCGACGAGTGCACACCTGCCCCAGCAGGCAGTAAGCAGGGGTGCGACGGCAAAGCCGTCGCGTACACGAGGAGCGCGGTATTCTCGGGCCATGGCTGCTTTTGTCGTTCGTCGCCTGTTGCAAGCGATCCTCGTCATGCTGGCTGTGGCGCTGGTTGCCTTCCTGCTGTTTCAGTATGTCGGCGATCCGGTGTCGCAAATGCTCGGGC
>JBGSWY010000150.1:0-3077 GCA_041751715.1 Burkholderiaceae bacterium | reverse complement strand
GCCGCCTGCGATTCCTCCAACAGCGCCGCCTGCTGCGCCGGCGCCGCTGGACCCGCCGCGCTCGCCGGCGAGCGCATCACCGTGGCTGTGGCCGGTGGCGGGCAAGGTCATCGAAACGTTCGACGATCCGCGCAACAAGGGGATCGATATCGCAGGCACCGAAGGCGCGCCCGTGCAGGCGGCAGCCGATGGCGAAGTCGTCTACGTCGGCAGCGCAGTGCGCGGTTACGGCAACCTGGTCATCGTTCGGCATAGTGATGACTACATCACCGCGTACGCGCATAACCGCAAGGTGCTGGTGGCGGAAAAACAAGCCGTCAAGCGCGGGCAGACGATTGCCGAGTTGGGTCGCTCCGACGCCGACCGTCCGAAGCTGCACTTCGAGCTTCGGCATCAGGGCAAACCGGTAGATCCGCTGAAGTACCTGCCCGCTCGGTGAGCGGCGGCCTGATGCAAAACTACTGCGCGCCCCGATCCTGCGCCTGCGATGCGCAACGTACCTCCGTACGCCTGCGCTTTGCGCCGCAACCTCTCGGTTGCTCGCTACGTTTTTCACTAGGCTCGGCGTGACGCCGGTTCTGGTTTTCGATATCGAAACGATCCCCGACATCGCCGGGCTGCGCCGCCTGCGCGCAGACTGGCGCGACCTTGCCGACATCGAAGTCGCCGATCGTGCGTTCAGCGAGCGGCGCGAGAAAACGGGTGGCGACTTCATGCCGCTGCATCTGCAGCGCATCGTCGCCATCTCGTGCGTGCTGCGCAGCGATGCCGGCTTCAGAGTTGGCTCGATCGGCGCGGGAAGCGATCCCGAAGCATCCCTCGTGCAGAGTTTTTTCGGAATGATCGACCGGCATACGCCGCAGCTGGTCAGCTGGAACGGCGGCTCGTTCGATCTGCCGGTGCTGCACTATCGCGGCCTGCTGGCCGGTGTTTCGGCGGCGCGTTACTGGGAGCTGGGCGCAGAGGATCACGACTTTCGCTACAACAACTACATTGGGCGCTACCACACGCGTCACATCGACTTGATGGATCTGCTGGGGTTGTACCAGCCGCGAGCGAATGCGCCGCTGGATCATATGGCGAAGCTGGCCGGCTACCCAGGCAAGGTCGGCATGGACGGCAGCCAGGTATGGCAGGCGTATTGCGATGGGCGAATCGATCAGATCAGAAGCTACTGCGAAACCGACGTCGTCAACACCTACCTGCTCTTCAATCGTTTTCAGAAGATGCGGGGCGCGCTGAACGAGGTGCAGATGGCGGCCGAAGAAACGCTGGTGCGTGAATCGCTGCACCAACTACCCGCGCCGCACTGGCGCGAATATCTGGACGCCTGGCCCGTGATTGTTCCGGCAGCGGATTGATTGTCGGTGAGCGGTGAACGCTTCGAGGTTGAGATCGAGTCGCTCGACCAGGAAGGTCGAGGTGTGGCCCATCGGGACGGCAAGGCAGTTTTCATCGAGGGTGCGCTGCCCGGCGAACGAGTCGTTTACGAACCGCGCCGCCAGAAAGCCCGCTACGAAACCGGCCGCACGCTCGAGATAATGCGTGAATCCGCTGTGCGCGTCGTGCCGCGCTGTCCGCACGCCGGATTGCACGTCGGCGCCTGCGGCGGCTGCTCGATGCAGCATATCGATGCGCGTGCACAGGTGGCGTTCAAGCAGCGCGTGCTGGAAGACGCGCTGTGGCATCTTGGAAAGGTGCGGCCGGACATGGTGTTGCGGCCCATCGAAGGGCCGGCGTGGCGCTACCGGCATCGTGCTCGATTCACGGTTCGTTATGTCGCGAAAAAGGGCGGGGTACTGGTGGGCTTTCATGAGCGCGCCAGCAGCTACGTTGCCGACATTCGCCAATGCGAGGTCGTACCGAAAAAGGTGAGCGATCTTCTGCTGCCGCTGCGCGAGCTCGTCTACTCGCTGAGCCTGCACGAGCGGTTGCCGCAAATCGAACTCGCGGTGGGCCAGGCCGCAGGTGAACCCAGCGTGGTGCTGGTCTTTCGAGTGCTGCAACCTCCGTCCGCCGCCGATGTCACGCTGTTGCGCGAGTTCGGTAGAGCGCACGCGGTCGAGATATGGCTGCAACCCGCGGGGCCCGAGTCGGCAGAACCGCTCGACCCTTCGCAGCCGCAGAGACTTGAACTGTCGCTGCCGGCATTCGGCGTTGTAGTGCCTTTTTTGCCGACGGATTTCACGCAGGTCAACCATCTGACCAATGAAACGCTGGTGGCGCGTGCAGTGCGGCTGCTGGCGCCCGCCGCGACCGACGTTATCACCGACTTTTTCTGCGGCCTCGGCAATTTCACTTTGCCGCTGGCCACGCGCGCCCGGAAAGTTGCCGGATTCGAAGGCAGCGCATCGCTGGTCGAGCGCGCGCGCACCGCCGCCGCAGCGAACGGGCTGGCCGAGCGCACCGAGTTCACCGCGCGCAATCTGGCTGCGTTCACGCTGGACGACTGGCGGGCAATCGTGGAGCGCCATGGCGCGATCGACAAGGTGCTGATCGATCCACCGCGCGACGGCGCGCTGGCGGTCGTGCAGGCGATCGCGGCGGCTCCTCAGCAGCCGGCGAAGGTCGTGTACGTATCGTGCAACACGGCTACCCTGGCGCGCGACTGCAACGTGCTGGTTAACCAGGCGGGCTGGAAACTGCGTGCGGCGGGAGTGGTCAACATGTTTCCGCACACCTCGCATGTGGAGTCGATGGCGCTGCTGGAACCTGCGATCTCGTGAACCTTCGCGGTGTTATTCAAGCGGCCGCGTGTTAACATTTCCGGCTAAGCTGCGCTCCGCAAGTCATTCATTTATCGAGCTTTTTAAGAAGTTCGAAAACAAGAAAAAATTCAGGGAGAAGGTCAGGTCATGGCGGTAGAACGTACCTTGTCGATCATCAAGCCGGATGCTGTGGCGAAAAATGTCATCGGGCAGATCTATTCGCGTTTTGAGTCGAACGGGTTGAAGGTAATCGCGGCCAAAATGCTGTCGTTATCGCATTCAGATGCGGAAGGCTTCTATGCAGTGCATCGCGAACGCCCGTTCTTCAAGAGTCTGGTCGAGTTCATGGTGTCCGGCCCGGTGATGGTG
>JBGSWY010000149.1:0-7216 GCA_041751715.1 Burkholderiaceae bacterium | reverse complement strand
CACGTGAAATGCGAAAAAGCGGTTCAGGGTCGCATCGCCGACAACATAGTCGCCGCGAATGAATTCCGCCAGCCCGGGACCGATCAGCGGAATCGCACCGAACAGGTTGACGATCACCTGCGCGCCCCAGTAGCTCATCTGGCCCCATGGCAGCAGATAGCCGAAGAACGCTTCGGCCATCAACGTCAAAAAAATCATGCAGCCAAAAATCCAGATCAGCTCGCGCGGGCGGCGATAACTGCCGTACAAGAGCGCGCGAAACATGTGCAGATAGACGACGATGAAGAAAAACGACGCGCCCGTGGAGTGCATGTAGCGGATGAACCATCCGCCGGGCACGTCGCGCATGATGTACTCGACCGAGGCAAACGCCAGGTTCGCATCGGGCTTGTAGTGCATCGTCAGGAAGATGCCGGTAAGGATCTGGATCACCAGCACGGTGATCGCCAGCCCGCCGAAGATGTACCAGAAGTTGAAATTTTTCGGCGCGTAATACTCGGACAGATGCTTCTTGAACTCCGACATCGCGGTCGGCATGCGCGCATCGACCCAGCCCAGCAGGCCGGTGTATTGGCTTTTTTCTTCTGCCATCGTTTCGTGTTAAGAGTCTGATGAAAAACGTAGCGAGCAGGCCCGACGAATGCGGCAACTGAGCGCCCAGGAGCGCAGGCCTGCGAACGTACGCTGAGCGCCGCAGGCGCTGGATCGGGACGCGTCGTTTTTTTTCATCAGGCTTTCGAGTCGTCGCCCACCAGTACCACGGTGTCGGACAGATACTTGTGCGGCGGAATCTCGAGGTTGTCCGGCGCCGGCATGTTCTGAAACACACGGCCTGCCAGATCGAACACCGATCCGTGGCACGGACAGACGAAGCCTGAATTGGGCCCGAGCTGCGGGTTGGTACCGCTGCCGAACGGCCCGATCGGCGAGCAGCCCAGATGGGTGCAGATGCCCACCGCGACCAGCATTTCCGGCTTGATCGAGCGGAATTCGTTGCGCGCGTACTCCGGTGTCGGATACGCGGTGCGCAGCGATTTCGGATCGGCGACTTCGCCGTCCGCTTTCTTGATCGACTGCAGCATCTGCGGCGTGCGGTTCAGAATCCATACCGGCCGCCCGCGCCACTCGACCGTCCGCATCTCGCCCGCCGCGATGCCGGCGATATCTACTTGAACCGGCGCCCCCGCGGCCTTGGCACGCTCGGACGGCGTGAACGAAGCCACGAACGGAACGGCCGCGGCAATCAGGCCGGCGCCACCGGCTGCGGCCGCCACTGCGATCGTGGCACGGCGCTCCCTGTCGATCGGCTTGTGAGGTTTATCTGCGGGCTCGCCACTCCCAATAACGTTGGTTGTCGACATGAAAATCCAGGATGAAGGGTGGCAGACTGATGCGGCGGACGTGTGGGGAACGCTTTTTGCGAATGCGATTTTGATCGACACGCCTGACCGGCAGCGCGCGATTCTACTTGATCCGCCCTGCCGATTTCTACTCGCACCGCTAAACTCTCGGCCGACAATGGCCGTGCAGCCGGAGGATTCATGGGGATGCTGAAGGAGTTCCGCGACTTTGCCGTCAAGGGCAATGTCATTGACCTGGCAATCGGCATCATCATCGGCGCCGCGTTCGGGAAGATCGTCGATTCGCTGGTGGGCGACGTGGTGATGCCGGTAATCAACGCGGTGCTCGGGGGCGCAGTCAACTTTTCTCACCAGTACGTGGTGCTGTCCGGAACGGTGGCGCCGGGTACACCCCTGGAGGCGGCCAAGGCGAGCGCCGTCGTGCTGGCGTGGGGCAACTTCATCACGATCCTGTTGAACTTCATCATTCTGGCGTTCGTGATCTTCTGGATGGTCAAGGCGGTCAACCGCGTGCGTGCGCGAGTCGATCTCGATGCGAAATCCGCCCCGCCGGCCGAAGATGTGGCACTGCTGCGCGAGATACGGGACGAGCTAAAAAGGCGCTGAGGCAGCCGGCTGAGGCACGGCACCGGTGCGCGGACCGGTGGCCATCCTGGGCAGTGCGCGCCCCCGGAATTCGAGGAATAATGCTTGCCCTTTCTGCGAACCTGCGTAGTTCGCCCTTCACTCGAGGTTGATTTCACGATGATGCGTCGCCTGTGGCTCGTCTTTGCTCAAGCCACCACTATCGGATTGGCGGTGCTCTTCATCGTTTCCACACTGCGCCCAGACTGGCTGTCACGCCAGGCGGCGCCCGCGGCGCCGCTGCCCGCCGCTGAAACTCTCGGCATCAAGCAGGCAGAGGTTCCCGATGCGCGTGCCAATGCCCTTACGTCGTATGGCGGTGCGGTCAAGCAGGCCGCGCCCGCGGTGGTCAATGTGTACACCACCAAGGAAGTACGTCGGCGCGGCGCGGCCGATGATGCGCTTTACCGGCAGTTCTTCGGTAATCCGCGCGGCACCGATCGGGTCGCGAGCCTGGGTTCCGGTGTGGTCGCCACCCGCGACGGCTACGTGTTGACCAACAATCACGTCGTGCAGGCCGCCGATGAAATCGCGATCGCGCTGGCGGACGGCCGCCAGTTCGAGGCCAAGCTGGTTGGCGCGGATCCGGAGAGCGACCTGGCGGTACTGAAAATCGAGGCGCGCGATTTGCCGGTCATCACGTTCGGCCGGTCGGATTCACTGCAGGTCGGCGATGTGGTGCTGGCGATCGGCAATCCATTCGATGTCGGGCAGACGGTGACAATGGGCATCGTGTCCGCACTCGGGCGCACCAACCTCGGCATCAACACGTTCGAGAACTTCATTCAGACCGACGCCGCGATCAATCAGGGCAACTCGGGCGGTGCGCTGGTCGATTCGAACGGCAACCTGGTCGGCATCAACACGGCGATCTTCTCGCGCACCGGCGGATCGATAGGCATCGGCTTTGCGATCCCGTCCACCCTGGTGACGCAGGTGATGGATCAGTTGATCAAGAGCGGCAAGGTGCAGCGTGGCTATTTCGGCGTCGAGCCGGAAGACATCACGTCCGACATGGCCGGGTTGCTTAAATTGTCACGCAGTGAAGGCGTGGTGCTCAAGGGTGTGCAGCGCGCGAGCCCGGCGGGCAAGGCAGGCCTCGAACCGGGCGACGTGATGCTCAGCATCAATGGCCAGCCGGTACTGAACAGCAAGGCGATGCTGAATCAGATTTCGCAACTCCCGCCCGGCTCTAATGCGGCCGTCAGAGTCGCGCGCGGCAGCACGGAAGTCACTTTGCAGGTGGCGGTCGGAGAGCGCCCGACGCCGCGCGCTCGCAATTAACGGCTCAACTTCGCGCGTATCTCGCGCGCCTTCATGACCGCGGCAGGGTCGCCTGAGTTTGCTGCCTCACGGTACCAGTACCACGCACGAGAGAGATCTTGTGCGACGCCCTCGCCTCTCTCATACAAGCTGGCGACAATGTAGGCAGACGCCTCGTCGCCCTGTTCCGCCGCCCGCTCGTACCACTGCGCAGCCTGCTTGTAGTCGCGCGGAGCGCCGCGCCCGAGAAAATACTGCGTTGCCAACCCGACTTGAGCCTCTCGATGATTTTGCTCCGCAGCCTTGCGAAACCAGGCGGTCGCCTCGTCCTGCGAACGGGTCACGTGCTCGCCCTTTTCATGCAGTAACGCCAACGCGTACTGCGCGGGCGCAAAGCCGCGCTCGGCCGACTTGCGCAGCCAGTTTGCGCCAGCCATCGGATCGGCCTTCGTACCGTCTCCTGCCAGCAGCATGACGGCCAGATTGAATTGCGCGACCCGATTGTTGCGGTCGGCCGCCTTGCGGTAGTGCGCTATGGCTCGCGCCGGATCGTTGGCGCGATAGGCGGTCCAGCCGGAGGCGACATCGACATCGTCGTCCGGCACGACCTGCAGCGGACCGGCACCGACGCTGCCGCACGCCAGCAGCAACGCCAGTAACACGAGGGCAACCCGGCTCACGTGGACGATGCTTCCTGCGCCGCCGCCTCGTCGGCAACCTTGGGTTTGACGACGAAGCGGGCAATGAGAATTCCCAGCTCATACAGAATGCACAGCGGTATCGCGAGCAACAACTGCGACAGCACGTCGGGCGGCGTGAAAATCGCCGCGACGATGAACGCGCCGACGATGACATACGGGCGCGCCTTTTTCAGCGTGTCAATACTGGCAATGCCGAAACGCACCAGCAGCACGACGACAATCGGCACTTCGAACGTCAGGCCGAACGCGAGAAACATGCCCATCACAAAGCTGAAATACGCTTCGATGTCGGGCGAAACCGTGACCGAGGCCGGCGCAAAGCCGGCGATGAATTTGAAGACGAAGCCGAACACGACGTAGTAGCAATACGCCATGCCTGCAAAAAACATCAGCACGCTGGACGCGATCAACGGCGCCGCCAGCCGCTTTTCATGCCGGTAGAGACCCGGCGCGACGAACGCCCAGACCTGCCACAGCACATACGGCAGCGCGACCAGGAACGCAGCGAACAACGTGACCTTCAGCGGCACCATGAACGGCGTGATGACGCCGGTGGCAAGCAGTTTGCCGCCCGCCGGCAGTGCCGTCATCATCGGCCGCGACAGGAAATCGAATATCTGCTGCATGAAGAACGTCATCGGAATGAAGATGACGATAATGGCAATCGAGGCGCGGACGATCCTTTGCCGCAGTTCGACCAGGTGCGACAGAAAGCTCTGCTCCTGGGCTGGCTCCTCGGTTTCAGCGGACACGGCTGGTTAGCGGCGAATGCGCGTTTTGTTGATGCGCGCGCGCGGAGCCCGCTTATGGCGCGGCGAAACCGACGCGTCGGGCATCGCCAGTTGACGCTTCAGCCTGGCGATCTCTTCGCTCAAGTCGTAGATGCTCGGCCCCGGCTTGAAGCGGCGCTCAAAGCGCTTGCTGGTCCACGATTCGCCGCTACCTTCCCACGAGTAGTCGATCGGCGTTGAAGTTGTCGCCACCGCTGGGTCATCGAACCCGGTGTTCAGGCTTTTCACCGTCGAGTCGAAGCCTTCCTGCAAGCTCGAAACATTCTGCTTCACCGAGGATTCGATCGAGCGCGCCACGTCGCGCGCTTCTTCCTGCAGTTTCTTCAGATCCGCCAGTTCGACTTCGCGATTGATGTCGGATTTGACCTGCGCAACATAGCGCTGCGCCTTGCCCGCCCATTCGCCGACCGTGCGCGCCACGCGCGGCAGCCGCTCAGGGCCGAGCACGATCAGCGCCACGGCGCCGATGATGGCAAGCTCACCGAAACTGAAGTCGAACATCGACGAGGCCGAGCATCGAGCGGCGTCAGGCAGGCCCGCTCGATGAACTCATGACCCTAGACGTTGGACGCCGGGCCTTTTTCCTTGGCTTGAACGTCGATGGTCTGGCCGGGAACCTGGCGCCGATCATCGACCTTACCGGCCACGTCGTCGGTGCCTTCCTTCATGCCTTCCTTGAAACCTTTGATCGCGCCGCCCATGTCCTTGCCCATGTTCTTCAGCTTCGCAGTGCCGAAGACCAGGATGATGACCAGCAAAACGATCAACCAGTGCCAGATCGAAAACGAACCCATTTCGTACTCCTACAGACGTTTCCACGGGCGCGGTCCGCCCAGGATGTGGATGTGCAAGTGATTGACCTCTTGCCCGCCGTCCGGACCGTTGTTGATCACGAGCCGAAAGCCGTTGTCACAACCCTGTTCTTTCGCGAGGCGAGGCGCAAGCGCCACCATTTTACCCAACACTGAGGCGTGTTCCGGTCCGGAGGTAAGCAGTGAATCCACATGAGACTTCGGGATTACCAAAAAGTGCACCGGAGCAGCGGGGTGGATGTCGTGAAACGCAAGGACGTCATCATCCTCATGGATAGTCCTGTTCGGAATCTCGCCGCGCACGATGCGGCAGAACAGGCAGTTTTCGGCGCTCATCGTCACAAACCTCGGGCCAGCGCCTTGCGCAGCGCCTGTTCTTCGATACCGGACGTGCCGGCGCGTCGGGAGAGTTCGTCAAGCACGTTCTCCGGCCGCAGACCGTAGTGCGACAGCATGACCATGCAGTGAAACCATAGATCGGCCGTTTCCGACACGATGCGTTCGCGCGCGCCATCCTTTGCGGCCAGCACCACCTCGGTCGCTTCTTCGCCGATCTTTTTGAGGATGGCGTCGTTGCCCAGCGCGAACAGGCGCGCGACATATGACTCTGACGCGTCACCCCCCTTGCGTGAGTCAATGACGTCGGCCAGTTGCTTGAGGATCGTGTCACTCATTTGGCTCATTTGCCAGGTAGATCAGTTCAGGATCTTTCAGCACCGGATCGACCGCCTGCCATTGTTCGCCGTCGAGCCGGCGAAAGAAACAGCTTTCGCGCCCCGTGTGGCAGGCGATGCCGCCAGTCTGCTCGACAGCGTACAACACCATATCGCCGTCGCAGTCGAGGCGAATCTCCTGTACGCGCTGGCGGTGACCCGACTCTTCACCTTTGCGCCACAGCCGCCGGCGGGAGCGCGACCAGTACACGGCCTGGCCCGAGACTGCCGTTTGCGCCAGTGCATCGCGATTCGCCCACGCGACCATCAACACCCGAGCGCTGCCGGCATCCTGTGCGATCACGGGCACCAGGCCGTCCGAGTCGAACTTGACTTCATCGAGCCAGCTCATCAGTTCAGCGAGACCGTCAAATCGCACCCGAGCGGCCGTGCAGCGACGCGCCGGGCTCGGCCTAATTTAGTCAATGAGGCGCAGACATAGCGGGAACTATGGCGAGCACTTGCAACGACGCCCCGCGCGGCGAAGCGCGGATGAGCGGGGGCGCATTTCGGCGGTCTCACTGAACTACAGCCTCATCGGAATACCGCAGGCAGCCATGTGCTGCTTGGCTTCCAGCACCGTGAACTCACCGTAGTGAAAAATCGACGCTGCCAGCACCGCATCGGCATGGCCGTCGAGTACGCCGTCGGCCAGATGCTGCAAAGTGCCGACCCCACCCGATGCGATCACGGGCACCGATACTGCATCCGACACCGCTCGCGTCAGTTCCAGATCGAAGCCTGACTTCGTCCCGTCGCGATCCATGCTGGTCAAAAGGATTTCACCGGCGCCCAGCTCAACCACCCGGCGCGCCCACTCGACTGCATCCAGGCCGGTCGCCGTGCGGCCGCCGTGCGTATACACCTCCCACCCGCCGCCTGGATTGCCGCGCGCGTCTTGCGCAGAATCGACGCGACCGCGCGCATCGATGGCGACCACGATGCACTGCG
>JBGSWY010000148.1:0-17343 GCA_041751715.1 Burkholderiaceae bacterium | reverse complement strand
GCGACCGCCAGGTACGTCTTGCCGGTGCCGGCCGGCCCGATTCCGATGGTGATGTCGTGCGCCAGGATCGCTTCTATGTAGTCGCGCTGGCGCGGCGTGCGTCCGTGCAGATCCGGCCGACGCGTATGCAGCTGCGGCAAGCTTGAATCGTCAGGCGCTGCACGCGGAGCGTCGCGCCGCCCGCGCAGTTCGACAAAGTAGAGCTGGATGTCGTCGACCGAAATCGTGCGTTGCGTCCTGCGCGCCTGCTCGAGAAAAAATTCAAGCACGGCGACGGCCGCCTGCGCGTTCTCGGCTGCACCTTCGATCCGGAACTGGTGCCCGCGCCGCGCAATCGAGACATCGAGCTCGGTCTCGATTTGCCGCAGATTCGCGTCCAGCGCGCCGGTCAGATTCGCAAGTTCGGCGTTACCCGCGTCTGCCGCAAACCTGAGTACCTTCCTGGCTCCCGAAGCGCGTTTTGCCAACCGATCAAACCCCCGAACGAATCATTTGTGCCTTCAGCGCTTCGCCCAGCGTTTCCGACGCTTCGGTGTAGTGCGCGCGCGTGGCGGCGCCGAGGCCGGGCTTTTTGACGGCGCTCGCGAGCCAGTCGCGCAACTGACGCGCGTCTCGCCGCAACAGCGACCGCGCGTCGGCCGGGTATGCACCCGATGAACCGAGCAGCCCGGCAGTCAGGCGCCGCAGGTGTTCGCGCTGCAGATTGCGGCGCATCACATCGCTGTCCGCGCCGGTGCGCGCTTCTTCCCAGATCGACCGCTGCACCGTTTCATAGAGCTCGGAGAGCGTGAACGGCTCGGACCTCTTGCCATTCTGGCCCACCGTGCGCCCACCATTTTCGACCACACGGCGTGCGACTACCGGGCTCATAAGCCGATTCAGCACATCGCGCTGCACGGTCAAAACACGCTCCGGAAGATTGAGCTCATACGGCGATCCGGCTGCAATGTAATTTCCCAGGTAACGGGAATCGCGCTCGAGACGATCAGTGACGAGCTTGCGCATGAACTCCGGCGACACTTTGAAGCTGTCGCTGCGCAGCAGCCCGTCGGCAATCAGAGCCATGGCCTCACGCTGCTTCGCGGCCTCGATCGGTGTCACCGGCAAGCGCGAACTGCCTGCGTAATCGTTGACGAGCTCGGAACCGCCGACGTACTTGACCGCGGTCCCCATCGCGTAACCCATCTGCACAAAACCGGTTAGGAACCGGCGGCGCAGCACCGAGTAGCTTTCACCGCTGCTCAGCGGACGCTGCTCCAGACGCTGCCACAGCTCCTGCGACAGTTTCATCCGGCGTTTAAAAAACGCGAGCGGGTCGCTGCCAAGATCGTTCTGATTGACCATCGGATCGATCGACACACCGATATCCTCGTCGGTCGCAAAAGCAAGCTGCGGATCGTTGGCACGCGCGGCAATCTTCGCCAGCTCCACGCCTTCCTCCGCCGCGCCGAACGGCTTGTAGGCGTACTCGAGCGCCCAGTAGTCGTAGGCGCCGAGGGTGGGCGTGAAATACGCACCCTGTTTTTCGCCCTTCAGCGCGAGATTGACCGGCGTGTACTCCATCACCGAGCCGGTCAGCCCGTTCTTTTCGGCATACGACTTGTCGGCCGCCTGCTGCAGATTCACGGCCGTCGACGCGCGGAAGTTGTGGCGCAGCCCGAGCGTGTGACCGACCTCGTGCATCGTCACGTCCTTCAGAAAGTCGAACACCAGCTGATCCGCCCCCGGACCATCGGGATCGAGCTCGCCGCGCGCTTCGAGCAAGGCCAGCGCAAAGCCGACTTCGCGCGCAGCGTGTTCGAAGTGCGTGCAGAAGCGGTCATGGCCGATACCGATCGAGGCCGGATTCAGTTCGCCGGAGGCCGCGTCGTACATTGGCGTGTACGTCACGACGCCCTCGCTTTTCAGTGCGCGAATGTTGCGCACCATGTTCGCATCCCAGCCGATATCGGCATCGAGAATCTCGCCGGTGCGCGGGTCGACCTGCGACGGACCGATCGCGCCGAATGACGGCGTCGAGGTCGCCATCCAGCGCACCGAAGCGTACTGCGGCTCGCCCAGGTCATAGTCGGCATCGTCCGGCTGCTGCGTGACCACGATCGCGTTCCTGAAACCCACCTTCTCGAAACCCTTGTTCCATTCAAGAATGCCCTGGCGGATCGGCTCGCGATACTTCTCCGGGATCTCGTTGCCCAGGTGGAACGTGATCGGCTTGATCGGCTCCGACATCTCGGCATTCGGCTCCTTCTTCTCGAGCCGCCAGCGCTGCACATACCAGCGCACCGGCAGAAACTTGGAGTTGTCGCTGAAATCGACCTTCGCAGTGCCGAAGTGGCCGATGCGGGAATCGGCCAGCCGCGGCCGCATTGGAGTTTCCGGAAGCTTGGTAAACGTATAAAGAAATCCCAGGAACAAACTGCGCGGATCTTCCAGCACGACCGGCGGCGGATAAAACGGCGGCGGCGTTGCACCGGGAACCGGCGACGTGGGCGCCGGCACCGGGATGCGCGGCTGCGCGTAATGCGCCGTCACGTCGAACACCGTGCGACTTTCATCGGTCTTCGCCGATTGGATAAACGAGTTGCGGGCGTCGAAGTGGAACGAGTTGCGGTACATGCGCTCGATCACGTGCGAAGCGCGCGGCATGTCGGTCATCAGCAGCGCGTTGGCGTCGATCAGAATGGATTTGCGCTCCGGATGCGGCGCGCTGGCGATCGGCGCCGAACCAAGCAAGCTGTCCGAGAACCCGTTCTTGACCGCACGTTCTTCGGACGAGCCGGCGCGCGCGATAAATGTCGTGTTCTTCGCCAGCAACTGAAGGTTGCCGGCCGCCTTGCGGAATTGCCCGACATATTCACCGCCGGTCGCGTACCAGGAGCCTTGCATCCCGGCGAACAGCATCCGCTCACCGATCCCGCGCGTCATATTGACCGACAGGAAAAACGGCTTGTCCAACTGATCAGGCGGAATCTCGATCCAGGTGCGATCGTCCTTTTGCCAGAGCGGGAAGAATCCGGGAATCTGCTTCGCGCCCTTGATCACTTCGGCAAACGCCCTCGGCATTCCCGGCGCCGTGGGCGGTGTGGCAGCCGGTGTAGGGCCGGATGCTGCAGGTCGCGCGGCCGCAGACCCGTTGGCCGGAGCCGTAGTGGCCGGCGCGGGTGCAGCGGCCGGCATCGCGGACTTTTCCGTCGAAGGAGGTGAGACGGCGGCCCCCAGAGCATTCGCGGCCGACTGTATCGTCGCGCAACCCGAAAGCGCTGCCGCCAGGAAAGCGAAGGTAAAGCCAAGGCCGGCTCGCATTCTGCGACCCGCGTGCTGAACGTTAACCATGATCGATCCCCGAGTATCGAGCGCGGGTCCCCTCCCTACGCTCACTTCAATCAAGTCTTGCAAATCGTAGCGCTCTACGTCGCTTTACTGGGCGCATTTCATCGCGTGTTTCGTCGCAAATGACGGCAACTCGTCACACAACTCGTGGCACTGGGTCAGAGCCGGTTCGTGCAGGTGAAGTTCCCCGCGCAGAGAATGCGGCAGCGCGCCGGTAATTCGAACCGGCAGCATCTGCCCTGACAGAGCGGCAGCCCGAATCCCGCCCGGAAAGTTGACGATGCGGTTGTTTTCGGTGCGGCCCATCAACTCGCCGGTATTTTCCTTGAAGCCCTTTCTCGATGGCCCTTCGACCAGCACGCGTTGGATCGAACCCACCATCGCCGCGCTGATCTTCGCTGCGTTCGCGCTGACTGCCGCCTGCAATCGCGCCAATCGGCCCAGCTTGATCTGAAGCGAGGTTTCATCCGGCAAGTCGGCTGCCGGAGTGCCCGGTCGCTTGCTGTAGACGAAGCTGAAACTGGAATCGAAGCCGACGTCGTCGATCAGGCGCATCGTCTGATCGAAGTCCCGCTCGGTTTCACCCGGAAAGCCGACGATGAAATCGGACGAGATCGAAATCTCGGGCCGTACCTGGCGCAGCCGGCGCACGATCGACTTGTATTCGAGCACCGAATAGCCGCGCTTCATCGCCGCCAGCACACGGTCGCTGCCCGATTGCACCGGCAGATGCACATGATCGACCAGCTTTGGCACGCGCGCGTACACGTCGATCAGGCGCTGCGTGAACTCCTTCGGGTGCGACGTCGTGTAGCGAATCCGTTCGATACCGGGAATCTCCGCCACATGTTCGAGCAGCGTTGCGAAATCTGCGCCTTCAATCCGGTACGCGTTGACGTTCTGCCCGAGCAGCGTCACTTCCCTGACGCCCTGTTCGGCGAGATCGGCCACCTCGACCAGCACATCGTCGAGCGGGCGTGAGACCTCTTCGCCGCGCGTATACGGCACGACACAGAAGCTGCAGTACTTGCTGCACCCTTCCATGATCGACACGAATGCACTGGCGCCATCCACCCGCGGCGGCGGCAGATGGTCGAACTTCTCGATCTCCGGGAAAGAGATATCGACCTGCGGGCGTCCGCTCGCACGCCGTTGGCGAATCAGCTCAGGCAGGCGATGCAGGGTTTGCGGGCCGAACACCACGTCGACATAGGGGGCTCGGGCGACGATGGCAGCCCCCTCCTGGCTCGCCACGCAGCCGCCGACGCCGATCAGGAGATGCGGGTTGCCTTGCTTCAGATGCTTGACCCGGCCGAGATCGGAGAACACTTTCTCCTGTGCCTTTTCGCGCACCGAGCACGTGTTGAAAAGAATCACGTCGGCGTCGGCTGGATCGTCGGTCGCGACGAGTCCATCGGAGGCATGCAGCACGTCGGCCATCTTGCCCGAGTCGTACTCGTTCATCTGGCAGCCGAAGGTGCGGATATAAAGCTTTTTTGTCGCGGTCACGGTTCTACGATGACAATGAGCCGGAGGCGATGGGTGATCGTTCGACTTACCTGTCGGGCGGAAGAATCCACACGTGCGTCACCTGCCCTGACGCATCGACGCGATAACGCACCTTGCTGTTGGCCGGCACCTGATTCGGCGTCACGCTCGAATTATTGGCGCCGACGATGCGCGCACCCGGCGCCAGCCGTTGCTGCCTGCCGTCGATCTGCACCAACGGCAACTGCTGCGTCGTCATCACGCCGACCATCGAACCGTCGGGCAGCCGGTTCGTCGAACCGCAGCCGGCAAGCAGAGCTACGGCAGCGGTGCAAATCAGAACAGCAATCGTTCGCATAGAAATTGTCTTGGTGGCGGATCAGGGACTCGAACCCCGGACACACGGATTATGATTCCGCTGCTCTAACCGGCTGAGCTAATCCGCCGAGGGCGCGCATTATGTCATGCAGGTTTCCATAACGCATGTAAGTGATGCACCGGCCCATGGCCGGAACCCACCGAAAGCTGGTCGGCGTAACGCAACGCTTCTGTCAGATAAGTCTTCGCACGCCGCGCCGCTTCGGGCACATCGCCGGTTTGCGGCAACAGCGCGGCTAATGCGGCTGACAGCGTGCAGCCAGTGCCGTGTGTGTTCCTGGTGGCAATCCGCGGCACGTTCAGCTCAATCATGCGGTCGCCGTCGGTCAGCAGGTCGAACGCCTCGTCACCGGGCAGATGGCCTCCCTTCAGGTAGACCCATCGTGCACCGCTGCCAGGCATCAGCTCGCGCAGCCGCTCGGCGACCCGATACATTTCCTTGACTGTTTCGACCGGGCGGGCACCGAGCAGCACTCCGGCCTCAGGCAGGTTCGGCATGATGACGGTGGCCAGCGGCATCAGCGCTTCACGCAATGCACCGATCGCGGATTTTTCAAGCAGCGCATCGCCGCTCTTGGCGACCATCACCGGGTCGAGCACACGATGCGGGGTGTCGTGCGCTGCTATTCGATCGGCGACGGTCTCGATGACTGCCGCCTGCCCGACCATGCCAATCTTCAGAGAGTCGATGCGCACGTCGGCATACAGCGTATCGATCTGTTGCGCAACGAATGCCGGGTCGATGGCGAGCACACCGGTCACGGCGTGCGTGTTCTGAGCGGTCAGCGCCGCGACGACCGCGCACGCATAGGCGCGCTGCGCGCTGATCGCCTTGATATCGGCCACGATGCCGGCGCCGCCCGACGGGTCGACGCCGGCAATCGTCAACACGTTCGGGATCGATGCCGATTTCATCAGCGCGAGCTTGCCACAAGGTCCCTATGCGACGAAGCGCATGTATCGCGGTGTGAAGTGCAAAGCAATCGACGCATGTTAACGACGGTCGCTGATAAACTTTTGCGCTGTCTGGGGAGGACACGGCCGATGCACGCGGCGTTGGACATCGAAAAAGCGCGTTTCAACATGGTCGAGCAGCAGGTGCGGACGTGGGATGTGCTCGACCAGTCGGTGCTCGATCTGCTTTTTATCATCAAGCGCGAAGACTTCGTTCCGCCGGCGTATCGCGCGCTGGCATTTGCCGACATGGAGATCCCTCTGCGCATCGATGATTGGGACAGCGGCGAATCGATGTGGGCGCCGAAGGTTGAAGCGCGCATCCTGCAGGAGCTCGCGATCAAATCGCACGACCGGGTGCTCGAAGTCGGCACCGGCTCGGGGCATATGGCGGCGCTGCTGGCGCACAAGGCGGACGATGTGATCTCGGTGGAGATCGAGCCCCGCCTGAAATCTTTCGGCGAAGCCAACCTGCGTCGAGCCGGCGTGCACAACGTGCGCGTCAAAGCGGGTGATGCGAGTCGCGGGCTGGCCGGCGATGCGCCGTACGACGTGATTGTCGTCACCGGCTCGCTTCCGATCATTCCGCACACGCTGACCGATCAATTGAAAGTGGGCGGCAGAATGGCGGTGATCGTGGGAGACGAGCCGGCGATGGTGGCGCAGATCATCACGCGCGTTACCGGCGAGGGCTACGACACCCTGAGCCTGTTCGAGACCTGCGTGAAGCCGCTGCAGAATGCGCAACGGCCGTCGAGCTTCAAATTTTGATGAAAACGTGGTGGTGAAGACAATACTGGCGCCGGAATTGGCCGCTTGGCTGGCCGACGAGCAGCGTGCCAGGCCGGTGCTGCTCGATGTGCGCGAGCCGTGGGAAACCGCGGTGTGCCGCATCGAAGGTTCAGAGTTCGCTCCGATGCAAACTATTCCGCAGCGCGTGAACGAGCTGGACTCCGAGCGGGACGTCGTATGCATTTGCCACCATGGCGGGCGCAGCCTGCATGTCGGGATGTTCCTGGCGCGTCACGGGTTCAAAAGCGTTTTCAATCTGACCGGCGGCGTCGATGCGTGGGCACGGCAAGTCGATCGCGCGATGCCGACGTATTGATGGAGTACCGATGAGAATAAGAACAAGCCCGGCCTGGCAACGGATTACGGCCGCGATCGCCAGCGCGACATTCTTGATTGCGCCATTCGGCAATGGCCTGGCGCAGCAGAAGCAGCAGCCGACCGATCCGCGCGCCGCGGCCGATATCGGCAATGCCGGCGTCCGCAACGATTTGCTGGGACTTTATCGTGAGGCGCTCGCGAACGATGCCGCGCTCGCCTCGGCGCGCGCGCTGCAACGGGCCACGGAGGAGCAGGTGCCGCAGGCGCGCTCGGCGCTGCTGCCGAACCTGGGGCTGAGCGCCCGCACCGACTACAACCTCTACCGTTCGACAACCCCAGAGTTCGGCAGCGGCAGCAGCAACTACAGCGTCTATGGCGGCGGCTTGAACCTCGTCGTCCCTTTGTATCGCCCGCAGAACTGGACCGCACTTGACCAGGCACGGTTGACGGTACTGCAAAGCGAGGCGCAACTGGCTCAATCGCAGCAGGATCTGGCGCTACGTTTGGCGATTGCGTACTTCAACGTGCTGGCTGCGCGCGATCAGCTGATTGCGCTCGTTGCGTCGAAGTCGGCCACCGGCGAACAGCTGCAACAGGCGCGCCGCGAATTCGAAGTCGGCACCAAGACGATCATCGATACCAACGAAGCGCAGGCCCGATTCGATCAGATCACGGCGCAGGAGCAGGTCGCGCTCGGCGCATTGCTGGTTCGCCGCAGCGAATTGCAGACGATCATTGCGCGCGAACCCGATACGCTGTCGCAGCTGCGCGAGCGACCCAACCTGAATCCGCCGCTGCCCCAGGACATCAACGCCTGGGTCCGGATCGCAGAAAACAACAACTACTCAGTGCAGATTGCTCGCTCCGGCTACGAAATAGCGACGCGCGAGATTCAGCGGCAACGCGACGCCTACAAGCCCACCGTCGATGTGGTCAGCGGCTACAACATCAACAAGTTCAACGGCACGCAGAACAGCGATCTGAATCCTCGCATCAACAGCGGATCGATCGGCGTGCAGTTGAACGTGCCGCTATACACGGGTGGGCTGATTCAAAGCCGGGTGCGCGAAGCGCTCGCATTGCAGGATCGCTCGAACTTCGATCTGGAATCGGCGCGCCGCACGGCGGCTAATGCGGCGCGCGATGCGTATACCGGCGTCAACTTCGGCCTGGCGCAGATCAGCGCGCTCGAATCTGCCGAAGTGTCCGCGCGCACGCAACTGGAGTCGACGCAGCTGGGTTATGAAGTCGGCGTGCGCATTCAGCTCGACGTGCTGAACGCCACCACGCAACTGGTACAGACGCAGCGAGATCTGAAGCGCGCGCGGTACGACTTTCTGCTGGCCGGACTGCGTTTGAAAGCTGCTGCGGGCACGCTGGGCGAGGAAGACATGGCGGCAGTCAACGGGCTGCTGGATCCTGCCGAGCCGATCACCATACCCGAGGTTCCGGCGATCAATGTTCGGCCGCAGACGCGATCTCGCACACCGGCATTGACGCCGCCCGGCACGCCCACACCGGGTACGCCATCGACGCCGGGCGTTACGACACCACCCGGTCAACCTCCCGCAACGGTTCCGCCGCCACGCCCGACGCTGCCTCGATAAACGGCGCCAGCCGCTCGATCGTGCGGGCGGTGGCGCCACGATGAGCACGTGTAAAGCGCAACGCCGCTTCGCTCATCCGCTCGCGTCGCGCGCGGTCACCGGCGATCGCCGCCATCGTCGCGATAGCATCAGCGGCATCGACTGCACGAACAGCAGCGCCGGCAGCGATCGCATCGGACGTCGCCTGCTCGAAGTTGAACGTGTGCGGCCCGACCACCACCGGTGTCCCGACGGCACACGCCTCGATCAGATTCTGCCCGCCAAGATGGGCCAGGCTGCCGCCGACGTACGCGACATCCGCCGCCGCGTAGTACATCGCCATCTCGCCCATCGAGTCGCCCAGAATTAAATCGGGGTCAGACCCCGATTTTTGGTTCGATTCTTTTTTGGAGCGGCGCTGGTAGCGGAGTCGGCGCGCTTCGATCGCTCGCGCGACCTCGTCGAAGCGTTGCGGATGGCGCGGGACGATGACGATCGTGGCATCGCGATGCGCCGGCAGCGCGTCCAGGATCATCGTTTCTTCGCCTTCGCGCGTGCTGGCGAAGAGCCACACCGGCCGATCGCCCAGCGCGAGCCGCCACATCCTGCCTTGCGCTACCAGGGCATCATCGGGCGCAAAGTCGAACTTCAGATTGCCGATGACTTCGACGCTGGGCGCCCCGACGTTGCGGATTCGTGCCGCGTCGGCGTCGGTCTGCGCCAGTACCAGAGCGAACCGGCGCGCGGTTTCGCGCATCAACCTCGCGTAGCGACGCGATACCTGGTACGAGCGCGCGGACAGGCGTGCGTTGACCAGCGCAATCGGCACCTGCTCCTCGTTCGCGATCGCAAGCAGATTGGGCCACGTTTCGGTTTCGACGCTGATGCCTAGCACGGGCCGGAATGCGCGCAGGAAACGGCGCACTGCATAGGGCAGGTCATACGGCAGATAGGATTGCATCACGCGGCCGGGCCAACGCGCCGCAATGTCGGCGCCGGCTGCGCGGCCGGTCGGCGTCATATGCGTCAACAGAAAGCTAGCCTCCGGATAGCGCTCTGCCAGCGCGGCGAACAGCGGATCCGCTGCCCGGGTTTCGCCGAGCGAGACTGCGTGGATCCAGATCAGCGGGCGCTTGATGTCGAGCGCGTAGCGCGCGAAACCAAAGCGTTCGGCCCAGTGAGATCGATACTCAGGCTGCCGTCGCGAACGCCACAGCAGATACAGCGCGGCAAACGGAGCGGCTACGAAGATGACCACCGTGTACGCCGCACGAACGACACTCATCCGTGGCAGCCCAGCACACGCCCGGCTGCTTCGATGACTTCACCTGCCGGGGGCGCGGCAGTCGCACCGCCAACACTCGCCACCGCATTGCCCGCTTGCGCGTCGCCGACCAATCCAGCCAGAGACGGGTCGTAGTCACAATAGATGCCGATCGCCGGCCGACCGATAGCCGCAGCGAGGTGCGTCAGACCGGTGTCAAGGCCGATCACGATCGACGCGGCCAGGAACGTCGACGCAATCGTGTCGAGCGTGGACAGCGGTAGTACGGTCGCACGCTGCATCCGAGCCGCCAGCAGCTCTGTGCGACTGCGCTCACCGGGCGACCCCCAGAACAGAACACTCGCGATATTCTGCTGCGCGAGCCAGCGCTCCACCGCAAGCCAGTGATCATCGCCCCATAACTTCGTGGCTCGACTGGCGTTGATAAGCAGCACCGCAAAGCGTTGTTTACCTTGCATCGAATGCAGTGCAGTAGGAGGCTTCAGACCGAACTGCGCCGCACCGGTCATGCCATAACCCAACGCTAACGACCCCAGCCGTCGACAACGTTCGACCGCATGCAAATGGATCGGCACATCGAAGCGATGCTGATAAAAATTGGCGGCAATGCGTTCGCGCGCGGTCGAGGAGTCGAAGCCGGCGATCGGCGCGCCGGTCCAGCGCGCCAGCCACGCGCTCTTGGCGAGCCCCTGCACGTCAAGCACAAGGTCATACCGGGCATCGCGCAGCGCTCCCTTCGCGACACGCACTTGGTGCCACACGCTCATATCGAAGGGACGCCGGCGCCAGCGGCGCAGAGCGACTCGATGAACGTTAGCCACGTGGCGGCTCATCGATGGAATCGCCGCAAACGATTCCTCGCTTAACCAGTCGATCTGCGCGTCCGGCAGTGCCCGCGCAATGTCGGCTGCCAGCGGCAGCGCATGCACGACATCGCCCATTGAGGACATCTTGACGATCAGGATTCGCACGGTGCGGAATTGTGCCGGAGCCATCCCAGACGCCCGCGGCTCGACTGTCAGGCAAGAATCTGCAATCCTTTGACCACTGCGAAGTCCCGATCGTGCGTCACCAACGCGGTTGCATTGATCGCAAGGGCACTCGCCACCTGTATGGCG
Source organism: Burkholderiaceae bacterium (assembly GCA_041751715.1). GTDB lineage: Bacteria > Pseudomonadota > Gammaproteobacteria > Burkholderiales > Burkholderiaceae_F > JACCZX01. The sequence goes on along the minus strand of JBGSWY010000148.1, from coordinate 6,094 downwards.
TCCGGCAGCTTGAGCTTGGTCCGGGCGCGCATCCTGGCCGCGCTCTCGGCTATATCGGCCGTCAGAGCGACAACGTGCCAGGATTCCAGGATGGTCCTGTATCGGCGTGCGAGTGCTTCCTCGCGCTTGCTGAGCGGCCCCGTCAAGACTTCGGCGATCGTAATCGTCGTGACTGCGAACCCGATCTCGCCGGCAGCGTGACGCTCGAACAGCGGAGTGAAGCGCTGCGCAAGAGGGTTGTGACCTTCAAGTAGATAGATAATCGGCGCCGTATCAATAAGGATGACTGCGCCTGCTGGCAGCGTGCGCGCGTCTAGCGGTCCCATTCGCCGCGCAGTTGCCGAATGGTTCTGCTGCTACCGCGCCCCCACATTCCTTTTCCCGAGCCCGCAACAGCAAGCAGCGTCTGCTGTGCGCCTGAACCGGCGAGGTGATCGACGGGCACGATGGCGGCAACCGATTTACCGTGACGGGTGATGACGGTCGAGCGGCCCTTGGTTGCTTCGACGAGTAAGGCCGGCAGTTGGCTGCGCGCCTGTTCGACACCCACAGAAAGAGGTTTACGCATCCTTCGAATCCCGGAGATAATCTGTACGGATTGTACATAACATCTAACCTCGATAGCCGCGCGGATTTTGCTGCTGCCAGCGCCAACCATCGGCGCACGCCTGCTTGACACTCAGCTTCGCCTGCCAGCCCAGCAGCCGCTGCGCCAGCGAAGGATCGGCCCAGCATGCGGCGATATCGCCCGCACGCCGCGGGCCGATCGCGACCGGAATCGTTTTGCCCGACGCGCCCTCGAACGCCGCGATCAGCTGCCGCACGCTGGTGGCCTGCCCGGTTCCCAGGTTGACCGTTGCACATCCCGCATCGGTGAACGCGTACTCGAGCGCGTTGACGTTCCCGCGCGCCAGATCCATCACGTGCAGATAGTCGAGCACGACGGTTCCGTCCCGAGTGGCCCAGTCGTCCCCCCAGATCGTCAGCTTGTCCAGCTTTCCGATCGCGACCTGCGTGATGAACGGAAACAAATTGTTCGGCACGTCGTGCGGGTCTTCGCCGATCAAGCCACTTTCGTGCGCACCAATCGGATTGAAGTAGCGGAGCGAAATCGCCGTGTGCTCTACGTCGGCGATGCACCAGTCGCACAATATCTGTTCAACCATTGCCTTGGTCTGACCATAGGGATTGACCGGCCGAATCGGCGCGCTTTCTGCAATCGGCAACTGATCCGGGGCACCATAGACGGTGGCTGATGAGCTGAACACGATCCGGCGCACGTGCCGCTCGTTCATCGCCTCGAGCAACGCCAGCGCACCGCCGACGTTGTTGCTGTAGTACTCGACCGGCCGCGCGAGCGACTCTCCGACGGCCTTAAGCGCGGCGAAGTGAATCACGCCGTCGATCGGGCGCTTGAACACACGCGACATCACCTCACGATCGCGCACATCGCCGATCACCTTCGTCACGCGTTTGCCCGCGATCTTCTCGACGCGCTTGACCGCTTCCGGCGTACTGTTGCTGAAGTTGTCGAGGCAGACGACGTCGTAGCCCTGGCCGAGCAGCTCGACCATCGTATGGGTACCGATGTAGCCTGCGCCACCGGTCACCAGCACGCTTTTCACGGCACCGGAAACGGCAGTCGAGCGTCCGGCTTGATTTTCAAAATCTGCGCGCCGAATTCGCGTTGGATGCGTTGGAGCGCCGCAGCACCATCGCCTTCGAATCGCATCACCACCACCGGTGTGGTGTTCGACGGCCGCGCCAGACCGAAGCCGTCTTCGTACTCGACGCGCACGCCATCGATCGTGATGATCTCGCGCGCGCCGGCAAATTTGGCTTCTGCCTTCAACCGCTCGACCAGCAAAAAATTCTCGCCGTCGGCCGTTCTAAGTTGCAGCTCCGGCGTATTCAACGCATTCGGCAGTGCGTTCAGCACCGCAGAGGAATCGGGATGTCGGCTCAAGATTTCGAGCAGCCGCGCGCCTGCGTACAAACCATCATCGAAACCCGGCCAGCGATCGTTGAAGAACAGATGGCCGCTCATCTCGCCGGCGAAAGGGGCGCCGGTCTCCTTCAGCTTCGCCTTGATCAACGAATGCCCCGTGCGCCACATCGTCGGCCGGCCGCCATGATCGCGTATCCATTGCGCGAGCAGCCGCGTGCACTTGACGTCGAAGATGATTTCGCTGCCGGGATGGTGTGCGAGCACGTCTTCCGCAAACAGCATCATCTGCCGATCCGGATAAATGATCTGGCCATCCTTGGTGACCACGCCCAAACGGTCGCCATCGCCGTCAAATGCAAGCCCGATCTCGGCGTCGGTTTCCTTCAGGCAACGAATCAGGTCCCGAAGATTTTCCTCGTGCGCCGGATCAGGATGATGATTCGGAAACGTTCCGTCGACTTCACAAAAGAGTTCGATCACGTCGCAGCCAAGCCGCCGATACAACTCGGGAGCCACGGCGCCGGCGACACCGTTGCCGCAGTCGATCGCAATCTTCATCGGCCGCGCCAGGTTGATGTCGGCTGTGATTACATCCAGATACGCCGGAACAACCTCAATGCTCTGGAACCGCCCGCGACGAGGCGCCACGACAATCCGGCCGTCCTCAAGCCGCTGCCGCAGCGCCTGGATGCCGTCGCCATATAGCGTCGCGCCGGCCATCATCATCTTTAGCCCGTTGTACTCGGGCGGGTTATGGCTACCCGTGATCTCCACCCCGGAGCCGGTTTTCAGATGATGGGTGGCGAAGTACAGCACAGGTGTGGGAACCATGCCGATATCGATGACATCGATTCCTGTACCTGTGATGCCGTCGATCAGTGCGTCGCGCAACACGGGGCCGGACAGACGACCGTCGCGGCCGACCGCTATGCAGGTCACCGCGCTTTCAGTCGCGAGCGAGCCGAGCGCCGAACCGAGCGCGCGCACCGCAGCGTCGGTAAGCGTCGAATCGACGATGCCGCGGATGTCGTAAGCTTTGAAAATTGAGGAATTCAACATTGGAAGTGAGCGAAGCGTCGCCGGTGCAGTCTAACAATGCGCGCGCCAGGCGCCGCGCCTATCTACGCGAGCGGCGGTAAGCGATGCCGCGTTTGCTTCTATTGGGACACGGCGGCTTTGTCGGAAGACACGTCATTGAAGCCGCTGCGCTGAATCCAAACGTCGAGGTTAATGTTCCCCCGGATGACTTCGATATTCGCGATACGCAGTCGGTATCGCGCGTCGTTGCGGCCGCGCGTGCGGACTGGATCCTGCACCTCGCTGCGCAGTCTTCGGTGGCAGCATCGCTGCAGCGGCCGATCGAGACGTATCAGGTCAACGTGATCGGAACCGCCAATGTCGTCAGCGCGGCGCTGGAAAGCGGCTTCGCGGGCAGGTTGCTGTTCGTGAGCTCGGCGGATGTTTATGGCTCGGTCAACGCCGCGCAGCTTCCTATTAGGGAGTCCCAGCCTGCCGCCCCGCGCAATCCGTATGCGGCGAGCAAGCTGGCGGCTGAGGCGGTTTGCCTGGAGGCGGTTCATCGAAGTGGGCTCGACGTCCTTATTGCGCGCCCGTTCAACCATATCGGGCCGGGCCAGGATGCACGCTTTGCCGTGGCAGGTTTCGCAGCGCAGATTGCGGCCATAGCGGCAGGAGAGCGCGCATCGACGCTCGCCGTCGGAGACCTTTCCGTCGAGCGCGACTTCACCGATGTGCGTGATGTCGTGCGCGCGTATTTCGCTCTGTTCGAGCAAGGCGAGTGTGGCGGCGTCTACAACGTGTGCTCCGGAAACGGCCTGCGGCTCGAGCATGTGCTGCAACAATTAGTATTGGCCGCGCAAACCGAAGTCCGGATCGAGGTGGATCGGATGCGCCTGCGCAGCTCCGAGACGCCGCGGCTGGTAGGCGATAATGCCAAGCTTCGAGCGCTCGGATGGCGCCCGCAAATCTCATTGTCTCAAACACTTGACGATGTCTATCAACAGGCACTCGGCGCGCGCGCAGCCATGAATCCATGAGCAAGACGGCGTTGATCACCGGTATCACCGGCCAGGATGGCGCGTACCTCGCGCAGCTTCTGCTCGAAAAGGGTTATGACGTTCATGGCCTGATCGCGCGTCGCAGCACGGATTCGACCTGGCGGCTGAAAGAGTTGGGCATCCATGAAGGCGTGCGCCTGATCAACGGCGACATGACGGACACGTCGTCACTGATGCGAGCTGTTGAGAAAACGCGTCCGGCAGAGGTCTACAACCTGGCAGCGCAGAGCTTCGTCGGCAGCTCTTGGGATCAACCGGAGTTCACCGGCGACGTCGATGCGTTGGGCGTTACCCGCCTGCTGGAAGCGGTTCGCATCGTGTCTCCGGAGTCGCGCTTTTATCAGGCGTCGACCAGTGAAATGTTCGGCCGCGTGCAGAAGGACAAGCAGGACGAAGAGACCGCTTTTTATCCGCGCAGCCCGTATGGCGTCGCCAAGCTGTACGGTCACTGGATTACTAAGAACTATCGCGAGAGCTTTGGTCTGCACGCGTCGAGCGGGATTTTGTTCAATCACGAATCGCCGCTGCGCGGCATCGAATTCGTCACGCGCAAGATCACCGACGGTGTGGCGCGGATCAAACTGGGCAAGGCGCAGGAACTGCGCCTCGGAAATATCGATGCCAAGCGCGACTGGGGGTTTGCCGGCGATTATGTCGAAGGGATGTGGCTGATGCTGCAACAGGAAGCGGCGGACGATTACGTTCTCGCAACCGGCGAAACCAACGCCGTGCGTGAATTCTGCCGGCTCGCCTTTTCACATGTCGGGCTGGACTTCGAAAGTTATGTCAAGAAGGATCCTGCCTATATGCGCCCCGCCGAAGTGGAAGTCCTGCTGGGAAATCCTGACAAGGCGAAGCGCAAGCTCGGATGGAAGCCGAACACATCGTTGCAGAACCTGGTCGAGATGATGATGGAAGCAGATTTACGCCGCGTAGCGGCGGAGGGCTAGACGCGATGCTCGCCGTCATTTTGTCGGGCGGTTCCGGCAGCCGGCTATGGCCGGTATCGCGCGAGGCCATGCCCAAGCCATTCATGAAGGTCGGGGGCGACCGTTCGCTGCTGCAGCGAACCGCGCTGCGTGCGAAGGCGGTCGGTGCGGGGTCGTGCCTGGTGGTGACCAATGCGGAGTATGTGTTCAAGACGATGGAGGAGTTTGCCGCTCTGGACAGCGCAGCGCGCATCGATTGCCAGATGCTGCTGGAGCCGGTCGGGCGCAACACGGCCCCGGCCATCGCTGCGGCCTGCGTTCTCTTGATGGATCAGGGCAAGGCCGACGAGCCCGCTCTCGTGATGCCGGCGGATCATCTAATCCAGGACGAGCTGCGGTTTGCCGAGGTCGTCGCGCATGCCGGCCGCCTCGCGAGTGCGGGACGGATCGTGCTGTTCGGGATCCGGCCGACGATGCCGGAAACAGGCTTCGGTTATATCGAGTGCGCAGCGATACCGGTCGGGCTCGAAGAGCAGACGGTGAGTCGTTTTGTCGAAAAGCCCTCGCTCGATCGGGCCACCGAGTATGTCGCAGCGGGCAGCTATCTCTGGAACAGCGGAATTTTTTGTTTCACCGCGCGCACCATGCTCGATGCTCTGCAGCGACACGAGCCCGAAGTGCTGGACGCCGCGCGCGCAGCGGTGCAACGCGGCAGTGTGCCGGCGCTGGAGCCGCGCCGGTTACAGCTCGACCTCTCGGCCTTCAAGCAAGCGCCGAATATCTCGATCGATTACGCGGTCATGGAGCGCGAATCCAACGTCGTCGTGCTGGCCGGAGACTTCGGATGGAGCGATATCGGTTCCTGGAAGGCGGTCGCCGAGGAATTCGAGCGCGACGCCGGCGGCAACACCACCAGCGGAGATGTGCTGCTTGCCGACTGCGAAAATGTGCACGCGCAGAGCGATGACCGCCTGATTGCTGCCGTCGGTTTGAAGGACGTCGTCATCGTCGATACGCCAGACGCGGTGCTCGTCTGCGATCGCAACGAGTCGCAAAAAGTGAAGGATGTCGTCAACGAACTGAAGCGGCGCGGGCACGACACGCAGAAGCTGCATCGCACCGTCGCACGCCCGTGGGGT
>JBGSWY010000147.1:0-8478 GCA_041751715.1 Burkholderiaceae bacterium | reverse complement strand
GCGGAGGAGGTCGCCAGGTTCGGCATCGATATCGACAACATGTTCGGCTTCTGGGACTGGGTCGGCGGCCGCTACTCGATGGATTCGGCGATTGGCCTGTCGACCATGCTGGCGATCGGCGCGGATAACTTCCGCGCAATGCTGGCGGGCTTTCGTGCGATGGACGAACACTTTCGCACCGCACCGCCGGAGCACAACCTGCCGTGGCTGCACGGACTGCTGACGATCTGGAACACAAACTTTCTCGGCGCATCGACGGTCGCAGTGCTGCCGTACGAGCAATACCTGAAGCGCTTTCCCGCGTATCTGCAGCAGCTGGCAATGGAAAGTAACGGCAAGCACGTCACACTCGATGGCGTGCATGTCGACTACGAAACAGCGCCCATTGTCTGGGGCGAGCCCGGCACCAACGGCCAGCACTCCTTCTACCAACTGCTGCATCAGGGCACGCGCCTGGTCGGGTGCGACTTCATTGGCTTCTGCCGCCCGCTGAATCCGCTCGGCGACCAGCACGACCTGCTGATGGCGAACTTGTTCGCCCAGAGCGAGGCGCTGGCGTTCGGCAAGATGGCAGACGAGGTGAAAGCCGAAGGCATCACCGACGCGCTGGTGCCGCATCGCACCTTCGAAGGCAACCGGCCAAGCAACACGATCCTGGGCGAGGCACTCACCCCGCAGTCGCTCGGCGCGCTCGTGGCGCTGTACGAGCACAGCGTGTTCGTGCAAGGCGCGATCTGGAACATCGACTCGTTCGATCAGTGGGGCGTCGAGTTGGGCAAGGCGCTGGCCACGCGGGTCGCCGCAGGGATTACGAGCGAGTCCGAGCCCGAGCTAGCGCACGACAGCTCGACCAATGCGCTGATCCGCCGCTACCGTACGTATCGATGAGTGTCCATTCGTTGGCGGGCATGTCAGCCACGCCTGCCATGCTGATCGATGTGGCCGCACTGGTCGCCGCGTATTACGCCGAGGCGCCTGATTCGTCGATACGCGCCCAGCGAGTCGCGTTCGGCACCTCCGGACATCGAGGCTCTTCGTTGGAAAAGTCTTTCAACGAATCGCATGTGCTGGCAATCAGCCAGGCGATTTGCCTGTATCGAAGGCAGCATCGGATCGACGGTCCCTTGTTCCTCGGCATCGATACGCACGCGCTGTCGGTGCCGGCGTTCAAGAGCGCGCTCGAAGTATTGGCCGCCAACAAAGTCGATGTGCTGATTGCGCAAGGCGGCGAATACACGCCGACACCGGCCGTGTCGCACGCCATCCTGGCCTGCAACCGCGGGCGCAGCAGCAAACTGGCCGACGGTATCGTGGTCACGCCTTCGCACAACCCGCCCGACAGCGGCGGCTTCAAGTACAACCCGCCCAACGGTGGCCCTGCCGACACCGATGTGACCGGCTGGATCCAAGCGAAGGCGAACGCGCTGCTCGAAAGCGGCTTAAAAGATGTGCGGCGCCTCTCGTTCGACCAGGCGCGGCGCGCTGACACGACGCGCGAGCACGATTTCCTGAGCGCCTACGTTGCCGATCTTTGCAACGTGATCGACTTCGAAGTGATCCGCGATGCCGGCGTTCGCGTGGCCGCTGATCCGCTCGGCGGCGCGGGAGTGCACTACTGGGCGCGCATCGCCGAGGAATACCGGATCGATTTGACGGTGGTGAGCGACGACGTTGATCCGACTTTCGGTTTCATGAGCCTCGACTGGGACGGCCAGATCCGCATGGACCCGTCGTCGGCGTACGCGATGCAGCGGCTGATCGGACTGAAGGACCGCTATGACATCGCGTTCGCGTGCGACACCGACCATGATCGCCACGGCATCGTGACCCGGAGCTCCGGGTTGATGCCGCCGAACCACTATCTCGCGGTAGCGATCGACTATCTGTTTCGTAACCGGCCGCGCTGGAGCAGCGAGGCAGCAGTTGGCAAGACCCTGGTCAGCAGCGCACTGATTGACCGCGTCGCCGCCAGGCTGGGGCGACGGCTGGTGGAGATGCCGGTCGGCTTCAAATGGTTCGTCGACGGCCTGTTCGATGGCTCACTCGGCTTTGCCGGCGAGGAAAGCGCCGGCGCATCGTTCAGCCGCATCGATGGTGCCGTGTGGACAACAGACAAGGACGGCATCGTGCCGGCGCTGCTCGCCGCAGAGATCACTGCACGCACCGGCCGCGACCCGGGCCAGTTGTATCGCGAGCTCACTAACGACCTTGGCGAACCAGCGGCCGACAGAGTCGAAGCGGCGGCTACACCCGATCAGAAACGCAGGCTCGCGAAACTATCGCCGCAGCAGGTACGCATCACCGAATTAGGCGGCGAACCGATCGAGCGTGTCCTCGACCGAGCACCGGGCAACGATGCGCCGATCGGCGGCATCAAGGTGATTGCAGCTAACGGCTGGTTCGCCGCGCGTCCTTCCGGCACCGAAGACATTTACAAGATATACGCCGAGAGTTTTCACGGCGAGGCACATCTGCGCCAGATTCTCGAAGAGGCGCAGAAGATTGTCGATGCTGCGCTGAACCTGTAAAAACATAAGGGACACGATGCCGAAGTTTGCCGCCAATCTCGGAGTGCTGTTTACCGAACTGCCTTTTGCAGAGCGGTTTGGGGCTGCGGCGCGCAATGGATTTGACGCGGTCGAGCTTTTGTTTCCGTACGACCATGAGCCGCGCGATATCGCCAGGTGGCTATCCGACAGTGGGCTGCAGAATCGCGGATTGAATCTCTGGCCCGGCGACTTCGCTGCCGGAGAGCGGGGCTTGGCATCGCTTCCCGGGCGCGAGGCAGACTTTCGTGATGCGGTTGCGCGCGCACTGGAATACGCCGATGCGACCGGCACGCCGACACTGCACGCGATGGCGGGGATCGTTCCGCCGGGTGGCGATCGCAGCAAGCATCGCGCCGTGTATGTCGAAAATCTCGGATATGCCGCAATGGCGCTCGCCAAGAGCGGCCGCACGTTATTGATCGAGGCGATCAACCCGCGCGACATCCCGGGCTACCTTCTGAACACGCAGGCCGACGCCCATGCGATTCGGGAAGAAGTGGGCGCGCCCAATCTGAAGATTCAGATGGATTTTTATCACGCGCAGATCGTCGAGGGTGATCTCGCCATGACTTTCAAGAAGTACTTCGCTCACATCGGGCACGTGCAGATTGCAGGCGTTCCGGATCGCCATGAGCCGGATCAGGGCGAAGTGGATTTCGGCTATCTAATGCGCATGCTGGACCAGATGGAATATGCCGGGTGGGTAGGGTGTGAATATCGCCCGCGTCGAGGTACCGAAGAGGGGCTGCGCTGGATGCGCAGTCTTGCCGGAAAGAGCGGCGCATGAAAGTGCTGATCACCGGCGGCGCCGGATTTCTTGGACGACGTCTGGCCGAGCGGCTATTGCAGCGACCAACGATCAACAAGATCGTTCTGGTCGATCAGGTGGCAGGATCACCCTTTGCGGATGACCGGGTTCGCCAGATCACCGGCGACATTGCGGATTCCGAGCTGCTGGCTCATGCGATCGACGCGGACACCGCTTCGATCTTCCATCTGGCGGCCGTCGTCAGTGGTCAGGCCGAAGCGGATTTCGACCTCGGAATGCGCATCAACATCGACGCGTCGCGGCGCCTGCTCGACGTCTGCCGCGCCGCAGGTCATCGGCCAAAGATTGTCTTCGCCAGTTCGGTCGCGGTCTACGGAGGCGAGCTGCCCGCAGTGGTACTCGACACGACCGCCGTTGCGCCCCAGTCGTCCTACGGAATGCAAAAGGCAGTGGTCGAGCTGTTGATCAACGACTACACGCGCCGAGGCTTCATCGACGGCCGCGTGTTGCGGTTGCCGACGATCAGCGTTCGTCCCGGGCGCCCGAACGCCGCCGCGTCATCGTTTGCCAGCGGCATCATTCGTGAACCGTTGAACGGTGAAACATCGGTCTGCCCGGTCGACGTGAACACACGCCTGTGGCTGCTGTCGCCGGCCACCGCCATCGAGTCGCTGCTGCACGGTCACGACGTACCCGCGGACGCGCTCGGATCGAATCGAATCATCAATCTGCTGGGGCTGTCGGTCACGGTCGGCGAAATGGTCGATGCACTGCAGCGCGTGGCAGGACTCGAAGTCATCAACCGCATTCGCTGGGAGCGGGATCAGCGGGTGGAACGTATCGTGTCGACCTGGCCGGGAGCGTGGGACACGACGCGCGCTCTTGCACTCGGCTTCCCTGCTGATGAGAATTTCGAATCAGTCATTCGGCAGCACACGCGATATCACTAGTTGTGCTGACGCAGGAGTGCCGGCGCCAGTAGCGCAGACTCAACGAGCACATCGGCGCCGGCGGCAGGTTGTATCGCGGAGGCGGGTAGTGCCTCTCCGGCACGCCAGCGTGTTACCGCATCTCTCTTGGATTCGCCTGCTACCAGGAACAGCACTTCGTGGGCGCGGCTCAATCGTGCTGCGCTGAGCGATACGCGCTGCGGCGGCGGCTTCGGCGAATCGAAGACGGCCAGCACGTCGGGCGCATCCGGCGCAATGCCCCAGTCATGATGGGGGAATAGGCTTGCAGTGTGGCCGTCTCCGCCGAGCCCGAGCAACACCAGATCGAATTCGCTGATAGAGCGCAGCGTGTCTGTGTAAGCAAGGGTGGCGGCGGCCGCACCCAACTCAGCGGGAATCGGGTGCACGTGAACCTGCGGGACTGACACGTGGTCGAGCCAGGTATCGGTAGCCATCCTGCTATTGCGGTCGGGGTTGTCCGCCGCCAGACAACGCTCGTCGCCGAAGTAAATCCGCCAGAGTGACCAGTCGGTGGTTGCGGCGCGCAGCATTCGATATACCTGGCGCGGCGTGTTGCCGCCGGCGAGCACGATTAGAAAGTGGCCGCGCGTCTGGATCGCTCGCGCAGCGGTGTCGAGGATGCGCCGGCAGGCTTTCCGCTGCAATTCTTCCGCGTCCGTAACTTCGTGCCAGCGCACGCCAGCGCTCATCCTTTCTTGATCTCGTGCCCTCCGAACTGATGACGCATCGCCGACAAGAGCTTGTCGGAAAATGAGTCCGGATCGCGCGAGGCGAGACGCGCGAGCAGCGATAACGTAATTACCGGCGCCGGAACATTCAGGTCGATCGCCTCGGCGACCGTCCAGCGACCCTCGCCGGAATCCGGCACATATGGCGCGATGCCGTCGAGGCTCGGATTGTCCTTCAGCGCGATTGCGGTCAAATCAAGCAGCCACGAGCGCACCACACTGCCATGGCGCCAGATGTCGGAGACCTGATGCAGATCGAGTGCAAATTCCGATTTGTGCTGCATGATCGAAAAACCCTCGGCATAGGCCTGCATCAAGCCGTACTCGATGCCGTTGTGAATCATCTTCGTGAAATGTCCAGCGCCGGCCGGGCCGACACGACCCCAACCTCGATTCGGCGCCGGCGCCAACGTTTCAAAGATCGGGCGCAACTCTTCGACCACAGCCTCGTCGCCGCCGATCATCATGCTGTAGCCCTCGGCCAGCCCCCATACGCCGCCGCTCGTGCCGCAGTCGACGTAGTGAATTTGCTTGTTGGCGAGCATTTCCGCGCGCCGCTGCGTGTCCTTGTAGTTGGAATTGCCACCCTCGATGACGGTGTCGCCGGGCTGGAGCAAATCCAGCAGCGCAGCGACGGTCGTCTCGGTGGCAGCGCCCGCAGGCACCATCAGCCACAGGATGCGCGGCGGCGTCAGCTTCGCTACCAGCTCGTCAAGCGCAGCAGCGGACTCAGCGCTGTGTTTCTCGATGCTCTTGCGGGCTTCGGGCCTGAAATCGAAGCCCACGACGCGATGGCCACCGCGCACCAATCGCTCCGTCATGTTGGCGCCCATGCGTCCCAAACCGATCATGCCAAGCTGCATCAGAAACCCTTTCCAACAAAGCTCTCGCCTGTCATCTCATAGTCGTCAGCGCCGTAGGCTACTTGCAGTCAGCACTTCAATCCTGCCCACAACCGCTGGTAGAAGCGCACCTTTCTCTTGCTACATCTTGTTGGCACGCTTACAGTCCTGGATAACGCAAGCGGCCGAACGGAGCCATTGAACATGTTCGACATCGCCACCAAGTCGCCCCTCGACACGGCGCTAAACGTCATGCAGCCCGCCCCCGCTGAACTGAGCGCGGACGCGCGAAAGGCTTTCGAGCACATGCAGTGGATTGCCGCGCAAGGCATCGCGGCCCGCATTCTGGGTGCGCTTGCCGACAGCGTGACGCCGACGGCCGCCTCGCAGTCCGCGGGCGTAGCGATGGCGTCTTCGCTGCTCGCCAACATGTGCGAGTTCGTCACCCTGACCAATGCCGGCCTGAATCCGGCGATCGCAAGGGAGCGCGTCGGCGAGTTGCGCAAGGACGACGCCGCGTCTGCGGTTGAACTGTGGGCGAAGGAGCAGCACCGGATCCGCGGCCTGGCGCGCATCCTTTATCACGGCCAGAAGCTCGATTACGTCTGGTTCGCGAAGCTCGCTGCCTATAACCCGGAGACACCGCGTCCTGAACTGCACGCAGCGATTTCCAAGTGGGCCGGTATCTCATTCGAGCGGATCTGCTCCGCGCGCAAACTGATTCCAACGCTCTCTAACACGGCCGCTTTACGTGAAGCCGGCCATATCGCCGGCCATCTGCTCGCCGGCGATGTGCCGCAGCTGGCAACGCTCGAGCCGCTCGACATCTTTCTCGAGGCGGGCGGCCATGTGCAGCCCGCTGAGAAAAGTGAAGGCGCGCAGCCGGATCACGAAGACCCGGAGAAGTTTGCGCTGACGAGATTGGGCGGCTTTACCGCCGAGCGACTGGTCGGCGAAATACCGCGCGATGTGGCGCTGGTACGCGCTGCCGGCGATATCGCGCAGTTCGACGAGTTGCAGCTGGAAATGTTCGGGAGCATGGAGCTCCACCAGGTTTTTGAAATGTACGAGCGTTATGTCGCGGCCTGCTTCAAGCCGCACGAGAACGCAATTCGCGCGATGGCGGCAGAGCTGGAAAAGCGCGGCCGGCTCGAGTCGGCTGATCTATTCGCGCTCGGTGTACGTTTGAACTTGTTGCCTGCGGTGCCGGTGGTAGAGGGAGCATCCGCATGAAGGTGCACGACGTCTTCTTGCGCACTCTCGCTGAATCGCCGTAGATCGTCGGCAAAACGACGATCGGCATGTCGCTGTCGATCAGACCTCGCCCGTGAATTCGCCGCGCGCCGGATAGTCCTTCGAAATGGCGAAGTCGACTGCGCTCAGCAAGTCCTGAAACTGCGGCCTCGCGAACGGCATGGTCTGGACGGAGCCGTAATACAGCGTGCCGTCCGGCCGAACCATGAACACACCAGGCTCGCTGAAAAGTTCGGGCTCTTCGACGCCGATCGAAGTCTTGCCGCGGGAAGTGCTGATGTACAAGCCCCATTGCCGCGCACTGCGCAGGCTCAGTCCATAGCCGAACTTCACGACCTTCGCATTGACCTTCTCTGCCATCTGTCTTGCGCGGTCCTCTACGTCGCTGCTGACCGCCACCACCGGGACGCCACGCGTTGCGAACTCCGGTGCGAGGCGCTCGAGTTCCAGCAGATACTTCGTGCAAATCGGGCAGTGCAGGCCGCGGTAGAACACGATCAGATCGAACCGCTCACCCGGAGATGAGCCAAGCACGAAGCGGCCGCCGGCGGTAAGAGGAACGTTGAGCGCGGGGACCGGATAGCGGGGTATTAGCGAGTTGAGGTTCATGAGCTTGCTCGTCAGATGGAGAGTGGAAGAAGCGCGACTCGGTAGTACCAAGCCGTCGCCGGCTGAAAGAGTGTCCTGCTATGTTCGCCGCAACGGCACGGCAAAGCCGCGGGCGACTCCCGGCCGCGCCATCAACGTCTCGTACCAACGCCGTACGTGCGCGTACTCTGCCAGGTCGATGCGGTGCCGCTCGTGGCGCCATGCCCAGCCGAGGATCGCGAAATCGGCGATCGACAGCGCATCGCCGGCGAAGTATTTGTGCTCGGCAAGCCGCCGGTCCATCACGCCGTAGAGCCGACGCGTCTCGGCCATGAAGCGCTCCAGGCCGTACCGGCGCTCGCCCTCGTCGGTGAGCGCGACGAAGTGATGCACCTGTCCGGGGATCGGCCCGAAGCCGCCCATCTGGAACATCAGCCACTCGAGTACTGGAACGCGTGCGGCCAGATCACGCGGCCAGAACAATCCCGTCTTCTCGCCCAGATAGAGCAAAATCGCCCCCGATTCGAAGACGCTGGTCGGCACACCCGCCGGGCCTTCGGGATCGACAATCGCCGGAATCTTGTTGTTCGGGCTGACCTTCAGGAACGCAGGATCGTGCTGCTCCCCTTTGTGATGTCGACCACATGCACATCGTAGGCGAGCCCCATCTCTTCCAGCGCAACACTGACCTTGCGGCCGTTGGGCGTGTCGAAGGCATACAGCTGAATACTCACGCAGTCTCCTTTGCGCTGCGCGCCGACGTGCTTGGCCGCACCC
>JBGSWY010000146.1:0-2467 GCA_041751715.1 Burkholderiaceae bacterium | reverse complement strand
CGTCCCGGCAACGTCATTCGAAAGCATCGCGCCGATATCGGCCGGCAACGCTTCCCTGCGAACCTGCTCGGGCGTTTCGTAATCGAAACCGTCGAGCCCCAGATGGTTGCCGAGCACGCGGAGCACCTTCCAGCCCGGACGCGCTTCGCCGAGTGGCCGGACCGTGCCGTTGAAGGTTTGCGGCCGACCTTCGCAGCTGATGAACGTGCCGGCGGTTTCGGTGAAAGGCGCGATCGGCAAAATGACATCCGCGTAATCAAGGGCGCCGTTGCGATAGACGGAACATGCGATCACGGTGTCCGCCGCTTGCAGCGCCTGCGTGGCCGCAGTTGGATTCGCCACGTCGTAGTCGGGCTCGAGATTCCACAGCAGATACGCCTGGCGCGGTTGCTCGATCATCTTGCGCGCATTCAGGCCGGCCTGTTTGGGATGGGCGCCGACCACGTAGCCCCCGACCGTGTTCGCCGCCTCGGTCAACACGCCCACCGAGGCACCCGTTGCCTGTGCGATCGACTGCGCCCATGCACGCAACTGGGCCGCTTGCGGATGCTGGAGCGCAGCGTTGCCCAGCAAAATCGCCTTGCGCTCGCCGGCCATCAACGATCTGGCGATGGCCGTAGCTTCATCACCGGCGGTCAAGCCGTCGACCGGCGCGCACTCGCCGCGTTCACCCGCGATCGCGACCGCGATTTCGCTCAATGCCCGCACCCACCCGCTCGGACGAACGATGAGCCTGTTGGCTATCGGCATCAGCAAGTCAGTATCGACGGCGTGCAGCACATTGACTTTGCAGCCCCGCTTCGTCGCTGCGCGCAAACGCGCCGAGATCAGCGGCTGATCCTTGCGCAGGAATGAGCCGACCATCAGCACACTGTTGAGCTTGTTGATCTCCGCGATCTTCATGCCGAGCCACGGTGCGCCAGCCGCCGAGTCATCGGCAAAGAAATCGGACTGCCGCAAGCGGAAGTCGATGTTGTCCGAGCCGAAACCGCGCATCAGCTTCGCGAGCAAATACATTTCTTCGAGCGTGCTGTTCGGCGCGGCCAGGGCGCCCCTCGACTCGGCGCCATGCTCGCTTTTCACGCGCTTCAATGCGTCTGCCGCATAGTCGAGTGCAACGGTCCAATCGACCTCGCTCCACTGGCCGTCCTGCTTCAACATCGGCCTCAGCAAGCGATCCGGCGCATTCAACCCTTCATACGAGAAGCGATCGCGATCGGACAACCAGCACTCGTTGACTTCTTCGTTCTCCAGCGGCAGCACGCGCAGCACTTCGTTGTTCTTCACCTGCACGATCAGGTTCGACCCGAGGGAATCATGCGGGCTGATCGACTTTCGGCGCGACAACTCCCACGAACGCGCCTCATAGCGAAACGGCTTGCTGGTCAGCGCGCCGACCGGGCACAGATCGATCATGTTGCCGGACAACTCAGAGTCCACCGAGCTGCCGACGAAGCTCAGGATTTCCGCATGTTCGCTGCGGCCCGCCATGCCGAGCTCCATCACGCCGGCGACTTCCTGGCCGAAGCGCACGCAGCGCGTGCAGTGAATGCAGCGTGTCATCTCCTCGGCGGAGATCAGCGGCCCCATGCTCTTGTGAAACACGACGCGTTTCGGCTCGGCGTAGCGGCTGGCCGATCCGCCATAGCCGACTGCAAGGTCCTGCAATTGACACTCGCCGCCCTGATCGCAGATCGGGCAATCGAGCGGATGGTTGATAAGCAGGAACTCCATCACCCCTTCGCGCGCCTTTTTGACCATGGCGGTATCGGTGCGGATTGCCTGACCTTCGGCAGCGGGCAGCGCGCACGACGCCTGCGGCTTTGGCGGCCCGGGCGCGACCTCGACGAGGCACATCCGGCAATTGCCCGCGATCGTCAGGCGTTCATGGTAACAGAAGCGCGGGATTTCCTTTCCGGCGAGTTCGCACGCCTGCAACACGGTGGCGCCGGCGGGGACCTCAATTTCGATCCCGTCGACAGTGACCTTAGGCATTATACGGAGCTCTGATGAAGGTGGTCTGCGCCGCTTGTGTCGCGTGGCGCGCGAGGCGGTAGACAGCAAGCGCCAAGAGCGGGCGCAATGTCCAGCGGCTCAAGCGCGTTTGTGAATCGATCCGCACGCATCCCGCCATGACTGTCTTCAAGGGCTGGATGCTGACAAGCTCGGCTTCGCTGCCGGGACGTGTTTTCATAAGCGCGCCGACGCCGCGGGTGTCGCGACGCGCCACGCACAGCGCTATCATCTCGAGTTCATCGCGTGCTGCGATCGCCGCCGATCCTTGAATGCTCGCCGCGAGCGCTGCCCCGTCCTGCCGCCCGAACTCCTGCTCGAACAAGCTCTCCGCCAACCCGCCCGCGAAAAGCACCGATCCACCGAAGCGCAGAGTTTCGCCCGGAAATAGACACCGGCCGGTCTTGGCAGCGAGCGCTTGAAGAGCAGTGCCGTACTCGGCCGTGCGATAGTC
>JBGSWY010000145.1:0-13127 GCA_041751715.1 Burkholderiaceae bacterium | reverse complement strand
GGGTGGGCACGCTGCAACCAGCCGGCAATCTGCTCAGGCGACCACTCAAGGCGCAGCTTATGTGCCACGAGGTGGGCCAGCGCCCGGTTCTGCAAAAGTTTACAGACCTGCGGGCGACGGCCTCGATCCCATGCCGCCTGGTCCGCTTGGCTGGCTCGATAGCCTGGCGCACCCTCATTGCGTCGGATCTCGCGACTGATCGTAGAGGGTGCGCGGCCGAGCGTCGCCGCGATCGCTCGCATGGACTGGCCTGCTACCACGCCACGAGAGATCTCTTCTCGCTCGCTCAAGGTCAATGCCGATCGCGATCGCCGCCGCTCGGTTGGGCGTATCCCGCCCGACTCCGCCACGATGCGTTGGATCGATGAATGGTATCGGTCAAACAATCGGGCAATCTGGTGCAGCGTCTCACCCTTGCGCCAACGCTCCCAGATGAGCGCTCGTTGGCCGGCCGAGTAGTAAATGCGCGGTCTTCTCTTCATCTGCAACACTCCTTCCGCCGCTAGGGCGTTTAGTGTGTTGCATTGACGAGTTGAATCCGCCACCCAGTGCGGTCATCGGCTCGCCGAATAGCGACGTCGAGCAACACTGCAAAGCAGTCACCCAACGACAAGTTAAGGACGAGGCAGTACAGACGAAGAAGCCAAAATAGGAAGACCTGCTTTCCTTTCAAGGCCCCGTCGGAGAGCCCGGCGTTCCTGGCTTAAGCGACCAGTCCGACTCGTGGTCGGTATCTACGAAACTGGAGCCGGAAACTTTTCGGCTAACCGACAGCTGATTTTTTGGAGCGATGCCGATAAGCGAGTCGTCGTTGTTGAACACACCGTCCAGAGCCGGCCTGGGACTCGGGCCGAAACGCATAAGATCATTCGCCTTGGTGGTCTTGACCGGCACAAAAAATAACTTCTAGATCTGCACTCCCCGAACAACCATGGAAACACTAGGATCGTTGCCGTACGGAGGGAACAAGCCGTCCGCCACTTTGATGCCGCGGATAAAGGGGGCGCGATAGTCTTGGGCGACTGGCGGATCCGCGTAAAGCGGCTCCTCCCAGATCACCAGATATTGCCTACCTTGCAGCGTGCCGGCGACGCCAAGGTCAACTTCGCCCGCAACGGATTGAGCGTTTCCCTCTCGGTAGATCCACTGGAGCTTCATGTTGGTCAAATTAAACGCATCAGGTTGATCGAGAAGGATCTCCACATAGTTCGGCCCGACTTCGGTGACCTTCAGTGCGGCGGTTCTTTGGCAGCCCATTAGCAGTAACGAGACGATCGCAGGGGCAAGGTACAAGTAAACGGGTGTCATGGGGTCTCTTAGCGTTAGGTCTGTTCGATGCAAACAGCAATTTTGATAGCCATGTTTGTCTTGCCTCGGCGCCGGTGTTTTACGAGGAACACTGTATCGTCTGCGGTGCGATTAGCAACGCGAATATTCGACAATCGCGTTGGGCTCGCCGACGTTCCCTACGCGACTCATCGCGCGCCGGCTGTCAAGATTCGTTCGCGTTGCCCCCGCCTTCAAACAATGATTGTTGTCGCTGCGGACGTCGTCGATCGATTGGCGCACTCAAAACATGCACGGCGGAGTTGAGCAAAACATTGCTCACTCTCTGTCACAGCTCATGACCGATAGTGAACGCGACGCTGTGACACGAAGGTCGCTAAAAGGCATCCGTTCGACAAGCGCATACCCGCTCTGGCCGAGTGCTGACATCAACAACTGCGCATCAACCGCCACGGAGTGAGTCGCGGCCTGGCACATGTCCCCCTTGGCTACGGCCGAAGTAGCCCGCTCTGTGGCCGGCTCTTGTGTTTGAAGTTTGCAGCAATGACGTTATCGCCGCAGATAAAGATCAAACTGGACCACTGACAAGGCGACTTGTACGTCGTCTCCTAGGCGGTCAGGACGTTCCAGCTACCGCGTACGACGGCGGCGGCCTGGCCGGTGGGCGTGAGGCCTCGATACTCCCATTGGATCCTGGTGTAAGCGAGCGTCACGACCTCAAGGAAGCCATGGTTATCGGAACCTGCGGCGAGAGCATCGAAGGTGAGCGGATACTGCTCATCAGCTCCGGCCACCTGGACTATGTCGGTCACCAAAACATCCGCCAGTTTGACCTTATAAAACTCGAGGCCGCTGGCCAAAAAACTGAACGTGAATAGGGCGTCCGTGATTGTCGTTCCACCCACGCAGGCAAGGAGAAGCGGGATTGAGCCTTTGTCGATCGGCTTGCGGAATCGGATCGGCAGAACGTTAGTCCTTCCCGAGCTTCCGCCCTCGCCGAGGGCCCTGCCTCCGCCAACGCGAGAGGGCCCCCCTATGCTCGATCTCTTAAGCGAATGCTCCCAGGAAAGCACCACTGTCTCCTTTTCGTGCCCAGTGACGGTGCTTTCGCCCTCGATCGCGTCGAGCTTGAGGAAGATCTCGAAGCTTGCAATTGACATGTGCAACCTCCTGCTGTCCGCACGCTCGAGCCAATGAGCAGCGGGAGCGGCGCCGATCTTACGCCGCGCACGGTCCCTGACGGTCTCGGGCGCGACTACGCCAGTAATACCTCACTGATCCCGCGAAGGGTTCTGATGGCATGGTGTTGGCGTGGCGCTGTGGGTCGGCGCGATTGTTTTGGTTTACCGATTCCAGCTGTTCTCATCACGTTGTACGGAACATAGAGCGCCGATATGACGCATTTGTGCTTGGAAGAAGATTCGAAGTAGCAACCGCTGGTGTCCGCTTATGGCGGCACTGGGATTTTCCGATGAGCGTCGCGACCGGCCCTTACCCTTCTTCGTCAAGCAAGTTCGGAAGATCGCGCGACCCATGAACGACGCGGACGATCAGTACTTCTCGCTCCTCGGGGACGAACAAGATCAGATAGCGTCCATGACTGCAAGAGCGGACGGCGTCCCCAAGCTCCGGCCGTGCCGGGTACGCCAAAGGCGCGGGCGCGATCCTGCGGCAGTGCTCGCGGATCTCTCGTACAAACGAAACGGCTCTTGCCGGATTGTCCGCCGCAATGTAGTCGCCGATCTCCTCGAGGTCGGCCTCGGCCTGGTTGGAAAGGACGACACGCACTACTTACCACGCCGCGCCTGTGACAAGTCGGCGTACTTCCTTTCAAGGCGCTTGAGGACGTCGTCCGCCGGCTTGCCCCGACCGCTGGCGATGCCCTTCCGTACTTCCTCGCGCAAAGCCTTTAGCGCAGTGGCGCGCTGCTCTTCTTCCTCCTCGAGCAGGCGAAGCGCATCCCGGACTACTTCGCTGGCGCTCGCGTATCGGCCGCCATCGACCTGCTGCCTGATAAACCGTTCAAAGTGTTCGCCTATTGCATAGCTGGATGGCATGTCGGGATCACACTGCAGAGGATTGATGTAAGGCGAGTTTTATCAAAGATTGATAAAGGGCGCAACCCAAAGAGAGGGGTCGGTTCAGCTCATTTGGCGAAGCCGCAACCAGTTAACGCCATGTCTTGTCGCGGCCGCTTTCGGTGGGATTGAGAGACAGTCCGGAACGGCGACTCCTGGCCGAGTGAAGTCTTGTCCGGCTGAACCTACTACGCTGCCGCCCGCAAAGTGAAATCAACGCGGACTGCTTCGAAAGGGAATTCGAAGCCCCCAGAATCAGCGCGATTGACGACGCCGGCGTTCAGTAATGCGTGAACGTCCGTGTGGACTCCTTTGACATCGCGGCCAACACGTCGCGCGATCTCGCGCAACGCGAGCGGCCCGGCGCCGGTCATCGCCTCCAGCACCGCCCAGCGGTTTGGGGTGAGCACTCGCCACATGAGCGCATGTGACGCAAACGTCAGCCGCGGACCGCCTTGGGACCGGCCCGTGAACGTACGTGCCAAACGCTCCCGCGTCTGCTCCTTGGATCCAACCCCAACCGTCACCGTCGCCATTGTCACCCCTTCCACCGGGCCACATCTGCCCAGAAATCCGCCTGCAGTTTGTCGAGCGATGTGAACTCGTACGCACGTTCCCGCTTGCCTACATGCCGGTGGTCGCCTTTGCCGGCCTCGTTGTCGTACCGAATGACACAGACGCCGTGAACCACGCAGGCCAATCGATACTTGAACCGGTGCTCGCAACCCGCCAATGGACGGTACAAGTGCCAGATGACCATCTCGACAAACGCCTCCTCGTCCAGAATCAGACGCTCGTCCAGCAGCGGCGTAGCTCGCATGTTGTAAATGATGACAACATTTAGTAATGTTGTCAAACATTACAACGGACTACAACTGTGGCAGGTCCTCTCGCCGAATCGAGTTGCCAACGAGCGTCTGCGGGAATGACAGCTCATCTAGCGAACTGGGCCTGCCTTGGATCTGGCGATATCGGCCGACTCCGGACGTCCGCACTGGGCCGACTTGGACCTACTCAATCGATTACTAGCGGACGGATAGGGCAACAACGCCGAGCGCGACTCACCCCTACTGTGCTGCCAGAAAACGCTCAACCTCTCGATTCACAATCTCAGGCGCCGCGACTGGTCCCATATGCGTGAGACCGTGAAGTTCTACCCGTTCAGCAGTTGCAAGGGCAGGGCCAAGGATTTCAGCCAATCGATGCACGGCCGGCTTGGTTGCAGAGCCGGTCATGTAAAGAACGGGTTGCGTGATTCTCGCGAGCGCTCGCAACGAGGTAACGTCAGCTTCACAACTATGCATTTCGGCCAAGAACTCGGACCGTACCTTCATCATCCCGCGGGCGGTTAGCTGCCGGCGCTCGGTAGGCATTGCATCCCACACATCGTTGCCCGCCCAGTAGCGGACAAAATTTTCTGCAGCTCCATCAAGATCACCCGCTTCAACCGAACTCACCGTCTGACTGCGCAAGGTGGCAATCTCGACCGCCCCAGGATGTGCTGCATTGGATTGAACGAGCACTGACCAAACAGCCGGCTCGAACAGCGCGACACTGCGTACTCGCTCTGGGAATTGAAGGGCAGCAAGAAGGCTGACAGTGCCTCCGTACGAATGCCCTACTAGGTGAAATCGTTCGCCTGCTCGATCGAATATCGGCATTAGCCAATCAATCTCATCGCTCAAGCGAAAGTCTGCGAGGCGATCCCTCGGTGTGTCCTTCGCATACCCGTAGAGGTCGGGTGCGAGCACGCGCCAGCGCGATGCGAGACTTTGCATTAGATGGCGCCACTGACCCCCCGAGCTTGCGCTTGAATGTAAGCAGATGACCGCGTCGCCTTCACCTGCTTCTCGGAACGGAGGTGAGTTCATTCACGCCCCTGGCTACTTGACGCCGTAAGTATCGCGCAGCAGTGTGATCGTGTGACAGGGCTTCAATTCTGGTGCGCTAGCGGCAAGGCGCAATGCTGTACTGCTGCGAGCGCTCTGTCTTTTCCCATTCGAATTTAGAGTCCTCACCGAATGACCGCAATTGGCCGATCAGCGACGGTGGGTGTCAAGTAAGGCTTGGCAGCGGCTGCCAGATCAAATCCGGGTTAGGCATATGACATTACTACAAGATCTGCGACAGAAAGGCGCGCGTTCGATCCTTCTCCGCATGATCGAACAGCTGGTCCGGCGGCCCGGATTCGACGATCACTCCGCCGTCGGTGAAATACACCACGTCGGCGATTTCCCGGGCGAACCCCATCTCGTGGGTCACCAGCATGCAGGTCATTCCATCCTGCGCGAGCTCGCGGATCGTGTTCAGGACTTCCTTGACGGTTTCCGGATCGAGGGCAGCAGTCACTTCGTCGAACAGCATCACTTGCGGCCGCATCGCGAGCGACCGCGCAATCGCGACGCGCTGCTGCTGACCGCCGGACAATTCGCCCGGATACGCATCGGCTTTTTCAGTGAGCCCGACCTTCTTGAGCAGCGCCAGCGCACGTTCGCGCACCTCGGCCTGGTCTTCCTTAAGCACATGTACCGGCGCCATCATCACGTTCTGCAGCGCGGTCTTGTGTGGAAACAGGTTGTACTGCTGAAAGACCATCGATACTTCCTTGCGCAGCGCGATTTTTTCCTGGTCGGTCTTCAGCGTCTGCACTTCAAACGCGCCGACGCGAATGCTTCCATGGTTGATCGGCACCAGGCCATTGATGCAACGAAGCAGTGTCGACTTGCCCGAGCCCGACGGACCGATGATGCAGATGACATCGCCCTTCGGCACATCGAGCGAGACGCCCTTCAGCACTTCGACATCGCCAAAGGATTTGTGCACGTCGCGAATCGCGACGATTGGTTCGGAGGCGGCGTCCGGCATTTCGGTACTAATGGTTGACGGCGTACTTGGCTTCCAGACGCACCGTCCAGCGTGCAATCGGATAGCAGTACAGGAAGAACCAGAACAGCACGTAACTGTAGAACGCGAGCAGCAGGCCGGGACGGTTCTCGGCGGCCAGCGCAAGTCGCGTCAACGTCATCATTTCATTGACGCCGACGATCGACGTTAATACCGTGCCCATCGTCAGGATCGAATACAGGTTCATCCATGGCGGCAACATCCGCTTGATACATTGCGGCACGATGATCATCCACATCGTCTGCCGGCGGGTGAACGCCAATGAGGCGGCCGACTCCCATTGCGCGGTCGGGATCGACTGCACCGCGCCGCGCACGATCTCCGACACGTTGGCCATCACCGGCAGCGCGAGCCCGAGTGTGGCCTTGGTCCAGTCTGGAATCGGAATCGTGACGCCAAAAACGGTCACCTGAAACGGCAGCAGAAACATGCAGTAGAACAGCAGCACCAGCCAGGGCGCGTTGCGAAAGAAGTGCGTCGCAAACCATGCGCCCTTTTTGACCGGCGGCAGCAGCGAAATCTGCGCAAAGCCGAGCAGCATTCCGGCCGCGGTCCCCGCCGACATCGCAATGATGCTGATCGCAAGGTTGAACAGAAAGCCGCTTAACAGCAGCGGCGTCCACTTCCAGATGGTCGCGAAAATCGAGGGGTAACCGGGCGCGCCCTGCGCTTCGGCGATGCCGCAGCTGATCGCAAACAGCACGAAGAGCCCCACCCCATGCGCCGGCCGCAGCCGAAGCGAAAATGTCCCGCTCGCGCGTTCAACGGCCGCAGAGTGCGCAAGGCGCGACGCCGCAGGCAACAACACCGGCAGATCGGTCCCCTGCGGCAGCGGGCTCGTCCAGCGCAAACTGCTCATAGCGATGCACCCTTGGCGCTACGCGTCGTCCCGGCAAGCGGGCTCATTTGCTCCCTCGCGCTACGCGCGGTCCCTCCGCGAGGGACTGCGCCCACCTTCGGGCGGCGGGGCGGAGGGCTCATACGCCGAACCCCGGCACCTTGATCGCACGCTCCCAGCGGTGCATCACATACACGAGCGCACCCACCAGCAGGAAGTAGCAGACAAGCAGCACGTTCATCATTTCGGCGACGTTGAGCTCATCCGACCAGATCTGGCTCGACGTATAAAGCATTTCAGGCACGGCGATCGCGTACGCGAGCGTCGTGGTCTTGACGAGATTGACCAGGTTGTTGTTCAGCGCCGGCAGGCTGATGCGAAACGCCAGCGGGAACACGATGTAGAGATACGTGCGCAAGCGGCTGAACCCGAGCGATTCGGCCGCCTCGACGGTCGTCTTGGGTACCGCTTCGATACCGGAGCGGAAAATCTCGACGTTAAATGCGCCGGCAAAGAAGGACAGCGCAATGATCGCCCACCCGACGTTGCTCACCACCTGGCCCACGCCGGCGCCAGACAGCAGGCTGCCGACGCCGAAGTAGAAAAAGTACAACTGCACCAGCGGCGGCGTGTTGCGGAAAAACTGGATGTACCAGTAGACGACCTTGCGCGTGACGCGCAGCCGGGAGCCTTGCAGCCAGGCGCCCAGGATGCCGATCAGCACGCTCAGAAAGATGCATGCCGCCGCGAGCTTGACCGTCATCAGAAAGCCGCTGGCGAAGCGGCCGCGATCGAAGGCGTTGTAAAAGATCGTGAGATTGATCCCGGTGGTCTCGTTCAACCAGCGAAACCAGTCCCACACAAACTGCATCGACGATCCTACCGATGGTTACAAGACGTGTCGTAACAATGCAAGAAGCCGTGGCCCCGCAGGCGGGGACTCACGGCTCTTTCCCGCAACACGCTGCTCTATGCGCTACTTGTATTTTGCGCGCGTCTCCGCGGCCCACTTGGTGGGCTTGATGCCCCACTTCTTCTCGAGCTCTTGAATCATGCCGGACTTGTGCCAGTCGGTAATGGTCTTGGACATGAACTCGGCAAAGGCGGGTTCGCCCTGCTTGACTGCGATGCCCCAGGGCACGAAAAGGATCGAATCGAGCGGCATTTCGTAGCCACTCCACTCGGGCTTCAGCATCTCGCCGACAATGGCAGTGTCGTCGTAAGCGAAGCCGACGCAGTTGCCGTTCTTCAGCGCTGCATACGCTTCGGCGGTGCCCGGGAACGCGACGCCTTCGACACCGTACTTTTCCTGCAGCTCCTTGTTGTAGAACGCGCCCTGGATCAGGCACACCTTCTTGCCGCGCAGCTGTTCCCAGTTCTTGATGCCGGCCGACTTCGACGACAGGACGTTGGTTCCCGAGCCGTAATAATTCGGGTCGACGATGTTGATGATCTTGCGGCGCTCAGGCGTGTCGCTCATCGTGGCGATCATCAAGTCGATCTTGCCCTGCTGCAGAAACTGCATGCGATTGCTGGAGACGACCGGAACCAGCTCCAGCTTGACGCCAAGCCGTTTTGCGACGTCTGCCGCAAGGTCGGCCTCAAGGCCGGTGATCTTGCCCGACGGATCCAGAAAGCCGAACGGCCGGTAGTCCGCCTTCGTACCGACCACAAGGACGCCCTTTTTCTTGATGTCGTCCAAAGCGTCGGCGCGCGCCGCGCTGATGCCCAGCACGCCCAGCATCAAGCCGGCGGCCACAACAGGAATTAATTTCTTGAACATGTCTCTTCCTCGCCTTGATTAAGAATAAAAGTCAAAAAAACATCCGAACGATGCCCGTACCTTAACTGTCCGTCCTCACCAACGGTTACACGCGTTTTCCCTTGAACGTCGGCAAGATTACGCCAGCGTCTTGCGGCAGGCTCTCAGGCAGCCTGCTTCGCCTGATTCGTTGCAGCTCTCGTTCCGGCCAGCGCGTCCTTTGTCTCGACCAGAGCCTGATCGAAAATCGTCATCGCGAGATCGATGTCCGCCTTGGTCACTGTCAGCGGCGGCGCAATGCGCCACACTGAACCACGCTCGGGCCGGCGGCGGATGTTCATGCTGAGCCCCAGCTCCAGGCAGCGCTGCGTGGTCAGCGCACCCAGCTCGTGATGCGGCTCGCGCGTTTCGCGGTCGCGCACCAGCTCGACCCCGCGCAGCAGCCCCATCCCGCGCACCTCGCCGATCTCTTCGTGCCGGCTCTGCAGCTCGCGCAGCCGCGCGGCGAGATACTCACCCATCTCACGGCTGCGTTGCAGAAGCTGTTCGCTTTCGATCGTTTCAAGCACCGCCAGGCCGACCGCCGAGGGTAGCGGGTCCGACACATGCGACGTGTAGAACGCGAAGCCGCGCCGGTGGCACACATCCTCGACCTCGTCGTTCGTAATCACAGCGGCGAGCGGCATGCCGCCACCCAGCGTCTTTGACACAGTCATGATGTCCGGCGTCACCTGCAGATGCGCCGCGGCGAACCAGTGGCCGAGGCGGCCGAACGCCGTCTGCGCTTCGTCGAAGATCAGCAGCATGCCGCGCTTTTGGGCTTCCGCCTGCAGCGCATTGAAATAGCCGTCGGGCGGAACCAGCACGCCGCCGGCGCTGATCACCGGCTCGGCGATGACGGCGGCCGGCGCGCCCGCCGATTGCATGTCGTACATCTCGAAGCCGATCTTCATGCACGTGCGGTCGCATTTGTCGCGGCAGTGCCTGACCGGGCAGCGATAAGCATTCGGCTCGGGGATCACGAACGTCCCCGGCACGCCGGGGCCGTACCCCTTGCGATCGCTGGCGAACGAGACCGAGCCAGAGTTGCCGGTGACTCCGTGCCACGAGCCGCCGAGGCCGATCACCTCGAACCCGCCCGTGGCGAGCTTCGCCATCTTGATCGCGGCTTCGTTGCTCTCGCTGCCGGTGTTGAGCAACAGCGACTTGCGCAACGGCTTCGGAACGATCTTCGCGAGCGCGGCCGCGAGCTGCACGGCACTGCGCGGGATCATCCCCGAGAAAAGGTGCAGCGCGGTGTCGCAGCTTTTCTTGATCGCGGCGACGATGTTCGGATGGCTGTGCCCGACGGTCGCGCACATCTGGCCGGACGTGAAGTCCAGTATCTTCTTCCCGCTGGCATCCCACACGTAGCAGCCGCTTGCCCGGTCGATGATCTCCGGATAAACGTCGCCGCCGTAGCGAATCAGGTGTTGTCGAAAGTCGCCTGTCGCGCCGGTTTCAGTACCCATGTCGTTTCCTTGTGCGGAACATGGATCATGTTAACCACTTCAAAAACGCTGAACGATGATTGACCTCACGGTCATGCTGCGCGAGCAGGGCATCGCGGCGCCACGCCACGAGCACGCCGCCGTGATGACCGTGCAGGAATCCGAACGGCTCGTGCCGCCGCTACCCGGCGCCAAGACCAAGAACCTGTTCCTGCGCGACAAAAAAGGGCTGCGTCATTTCCTTGTGACGTTACCGCACGACCGCGCCGTCGATCTCAAAGCGCTGGGAGCGATGATTGGCGCCAACGGACTGGGATTCGCATCGCCCGAACGGTTGCAAAAACATCTGGGTATTGCACCGGGCTCGGTGAGCCTGCTCGCGCTCTGCAACGACGCCGCGGGAGCGGTCGAATTCGTCATCGATCTTGCGCTTTGGACAGCGCCGGCGCTGCAGGCGCATCCACTGGTCAATACGGCCACGATGATCCTGTCGCACGAGGATATTGAGCGCTTCGTCGCGGTGACCGGCCACTCGCCGCGTATCGTCGAAGTGCCGTCCACAGCGGTTGCGCAAGGCGCCGATACTTTCGAGGTGTTTCAAAGATGAAATCACCCAGTCAATCGCTGCTGCTCACGCTGCTGTTCGCAACGCTCGTCGCGCTAGCCGCGTCAGGTTGGCGCCCGTACGACCACGTGACATGGCTGCTCGAAGTCGCGCCGGCGCTGATCGCACTGCCGATTCTGATCTTCACGCGCCACAGTTATCCGCTGACCCCGCTGCTTTACGTGCTGATTTTCCTGCACGCCTTGGTATTGATTCTCGGTGGCGCCTATACCTACGCGCGCGTGCCGCTCGGCGACTGGGTGCAGCAGGCGTTCGACTTGTCGCGTAACCCATACGACAAGCTGGGCCACTTCATGCAAGGGTTTGTACCTGCCATCGTCGCGCGCGAGATCCTGATCCGCGGAGACTACTTGCGAGGGCGCCGCATGATTGCTTTTCTGTGCGTCTGCGTCGCGCTCGCCATCAGCGCCTTATATGAAATCATCGAATGGTGGGCGGCCCTGGTGCTCGGCCAAGGTGCCGACGAGTTCCTCGGCACGCAGGGCGACCCGTGGGACACGCAGTCGGACATGTTCTTCGCCGGCCTCGGCGCAATGTTTGCTTTGATCGCACTGTCAGCGGTACACGATCGGCAACTTGCGGCGTTAAGGCGCTAATTGCCGGCCGTTCGTCGAGCATTGTCGAATTGTCGGCAGCAAGCGTGCGTAATCGGCTATTCGGTCGATTGCGCGTTCCCTATAACAATCGCACTGTCACACAGTGGATTGAAAATAGCGCCTGGAGGCGGCGATGTTGATGCGAGTGCGTGAGCGGCAGAACGAAGTGCAGATCGAGTTATCCGGCGTCGCCGGCCGACAGCAGACTGTGCTGGCCGCGCTCGACGCCTGCCAGCATTGCATCTCGGGCGCCAGCGCGGCTCCCGCGTCAGTAAGCGTGCGCGCCCGCGCCGACGGCATGCAGGTTCGCCTGCGGCCGTCTGAGGGCCAGCAGCTTGACGTTCAGGAAATCTATCGCTGCCTGCGGCGCGCGCTGATCGAGCGCACGCGTACGGTGCTAGCGCCTGCGCCTGGGACGATCGGCTAAGAAAGCTCCGCAAAGCTACTGCGCGGGCCGATCTTGCGCCTGCGGTGCTCAACGTAAGTCGTGCAGGCCTGCGCTGCTCGGCGCAACCTCGACCCGCTCAGAGCTTTCTTTAAAAGCGCAGTCCGAAGCCGACCGATATCACCGGATAGAGCCGCAGGCCGTCGGCCGCTTCGCGAAATTCAGCTTCTTCGGCTCGAATGTCGCTCTGCAATTGCGCGCACACACTGGCCGGCAGTGCTGGGCCACAGGTACCGGTCAGACTGGCGCTCGGCCGCTGATACATCACGCCGAGGTCGGCGCTGAAATACAGCCGCGAACCGGTACGCGGCGCCAATCCCCAGCCTACGCCCAGATACGGACTGGCTTTCGAGAAGCTCACCCGCCCGTCAAGCTGGCCGACCTGCGCCGCCGAATAATTGGTGCCGTTGATGTTGATCGTGCCACCGTCCGGCTGTGCGGTTCCCGCGAAGCGCTGATTGTTGTAAGCAAGTCCGCCGGAAAACCTGAAGCCGGTGGCATACGGATGCCAGTCGGCCAACAAAAAGCCTGTACCGAAGCGCAACTTGCCGTCATAGCGAATGCCGGATTCGTCGTAGTCGTACGAGACCGAGCCGCCGTTGACTAGGCCGCGTATGCCGAACCGTTCGGTGACGTAGGTTTCGAGCTCGAGTCCGATCCCGGGTGTGCCGATTCGCACTCCGCCGCCCACACCCTGCGCTACTGCGGCGCCGGTCATCAGACAGGCCGCAGCGAGCAACAGCGACGACACGATTCTCTTGCGGCTAGCTTGCACGACTGCTCCCGATCGACCCCGCGGATCGTCCCATACGAACGTTAAGCTCGATGGTGAAGCCCGATTGCGTGGTCAGTGATGCAATTCTTGCGGAATTCCGCAGCATTGGGCTGCACGCTCGTCCGTGCGAACAGCGAGAGTCGCCCGAACGCGCGATGGGCGCGCAGCGAAGCTGTCGCTATTTAGCGATGCGCCAACTGCGCACAAACCCTTATTCCGGCTCCTCGAACTTGCGCTCGCGCCGGGGCGGTGCGGCGCGCTCCCGTGGCTTGTCCTCGCGGGCGTAGCGCTCAGTCGGCGGGCCCGATCGTGGCCTGAACGGCGCAC
>JBGSWY010000144.1:0-3397 GCA_041751715.1 Burkholderiaceae bacterium | reverse complement strand
GCGGTGCTACTATTTGCGCCCCTCGGGGTGTAGCGCAGCCTGGTAGCGCGCCTGCTTTGGGAGCAGGATGTCGGGAGTTCGAATCCCCCCACCCCGACCAAAATGCTTGCTCTGCAGTGTCAGTACAGGATCTGCCCGTAGCTCAGCTGGATAGAGCACCAGCCTTCTAAGCTGGGGGTCACAGGTTCGAGTCCTGTCGGGCAGGCCAGGTTGATGCTCTTGCAAAAAGCGTGGTGGCTGTAGCTCAACGGTAGAGTCCCGGCTTGTGAAGCCGGTTGTTGCGGGTTCGAATCCCGTCAGCCACCCCACCTAATCGTAGACGTGTCGGTCAGCGTGGCGGGTCGACCACCGGCGGGTCGTCGCCCGGATCGTCGATCGGTGGTTCATCCGGCGTGGGATCTTCAACCGGGTCCGGATCGGGCTCGTATTCGGGAGGCACCTCTGCGGGCGGCACTTCCGGCTCGTCAATCGGAACATCTTCAGCGGGATCATCGTTCGGCGGTTCTTCGACCGGCGGCTTGTCCGGGAAGTCGATGCGCGGCGGCACCACCGGTACTTCGGGTTCGTTGGGCACGGGTAGCACCACGGAACTTCCTCCGCTATTTCGTCTGCATCAAGCCTGACGGCGACGCATCTCATACGCTGGCATGCGCATCATCTGTCGATACTTCGTCACCGTCCGGCGCGCTACCTGCAACCCCTGGCGCCCAAGCAGCCGTGCAATATGGGCGTCGGACAGCGGCTCCTTGGGATTCTCTTCGTGAATCATGTCCTTGATGGCACCACGGATAGCGGTCGCCGAACACGTTCCGCCGCTTGTGGTTGCCAGTGCACGCGAGAAAAAGTATTTCAGTTCGAACACCCCGAGAGGCGTCGCCATGTATTTGTTGTTCGTCACGCGCGACACCGTGGATTCATGCAGCACGAGTTCGTCGGCAATCTCTCGCAGGCCGAGCGGCTTCATCGCCAGTTCGCCGTAGTCGAGGAAATGCCGCTGCCGGCGCACTATCGCCTGCGCCACTCTCAGGATGGTCGCGAAACGTTGCTCGACATTGCGCACCGTCCAGCGCGCTTCCTGCAACTGTGCCGCAAGATCGGAGTGGCGCGCGTCGCGATGGCTTTGAAACAGCTCTGCGTACATGCGATTCAGCCGCACCTTCGGGATCACCGATGGATTGAGCGTGACGGTCCACTCGCCACGGATCTTTCGCACCACGACGTCGGGCGTCACGAAGCGCGTGCTGGCGGCGCCGAAACGCCAACCCGGTCTCGGCTGCAGATGTCGTATGCAGTCTGCCGCCTGCGATACCGCGTTCTCGGCCACGCCCAGCGAGCGTGCAAGTCCGGAGATGTCGTGCATTGCAAGCCGGTCCAGATGCTCGGTGACGATCTGCTGCGCCAGTCGATGCACCGTGGCCTTGGCCGGATCGTCGTCTTCGCGTAACTGAAGCAGCAGGCACTCGCGCAGGTCGCGCGCGCCGACACCGGCGGGCTCCAGCGACTGCACCAGCTTGAGTGCAATCGACATCTCATCATCGTCCGGCATCGGATCAAGCCCGGACAATCCCTTCAGCTCTTCGAGGTCGACGCGCAGAAAGCCGTCATCGTCCAGTCCCTCGATGACCGTGGCCATCAGCACGCGATCCCGCGCGGACGACGCAAGCCATTTGGACTGGTCGAGCAGATAGTCGCGCAGCGACTTATCGGCTGGCGTGATGTCCGAATAGTCGAAATTGTGCTCCGCACCGTTGTTGCGACGAGTGGTTCCGTACTGCGACCAGGCATCGCCTTCCCAGGCGTTGTCGACTGGCGCTTCGGCCGCCGTTTCAGTATCGGCGGGTGCGGCCGGTGCGTCGGCGACCGGTGCCTGATCGACCCCGTTTTCGGTTGCAGCAGACACTTCCGCGTCGGCTTCTTCCATTTCCAGGAACGGGTTGTTACCCATCGCCTGGTTCACTTCCTGCGCGAAATCGAGGGACGAAAGCTGCAGCAACCGTACGGCTTGCTGCAACCGTGGCGTTAACGTCTGATGCTGGCGTTGCTCATTTCGAATAACCGGGGCATTCATTCGGACAGGCCTTTCGCAATCGAATTCGGGCGGCTAGCGGGGCTATAACGCGTGCCGTTGCTAGGCGATAGAGTGCTTCGGGGCGGACCGGCGCCGGTAAGGTCAAGCATTGAAATCGCTTTTTTTTACGTTCCCCAAGTTAGTGAGCATTCAAGCAATTTGCGTACCACAATAAATCCTGTTGACTCAATCACATGCGCGCGCCGGTGGCAGTTGTCGAGATCCGCGGGATCGACGACGCGCTGTTGCCGCAGCAAGGCGCGCTAGTTGGCAGAACACGCTTAGGACTGGCTCGGAGAAGTGCGCCGCCGTTTGCTTTGATGCGTATCGGATGCCTGGTCAATCACCTCGGCCGTTTGATTGCGGCAGTCGGTGTCTTCCTTGCCGCTTTCTATGTCGTCGTGCGCCTGCTTCATAACGCCGCGCGGTTGGCTCGCCTGCTGATCAGCAGACTCATCGCGTTCATTCGGCTGCCGCAATGACTGATTCGGGTCTGCGGGCTGCTCGTCAGTTGATAACGCGCGCTTCGTACCGGCGGAACCTGCTGCTGCGGGAAACTTCTTGCCGGGCCGGGGTGGCCACCGCAAGCGATCGCCTCTAATCGGCATTGTCATCTCCTTGATTTTGACGCCTGCCTCAGCACTTAGCGTGCCTTTCGGCACAACTAAGCGGAGCTCGCTCTGACACCTGCACGCGCTGCTGCGCAATATGTGGGCACGCATGTTGCAACTACCTGATGGCGTGGATTGCAGTACCGCGTATGTCCGTGTTCATAAACTACAAAGGAAACGCAAATGAAAACCGTGCTAGTTGCCACTATGGTGGCTCTCGCAGCCGTTTACAGCTCGGGCTGCTCGGTGGCCAGTGGCCAGAGATCGATGGGCGATGTAGTCGATGATTCGACAATCACAACACGCGTGAAGTCCCGTTTCGCCGAATCCAAAGACGTTGCCGCGACCCGTATCAGCGTTGAGACGCTGAAGGGTGTGGTGCAGTTGTCCGGGTTCGCGGTCAGTGAAGCCGAGCGGGTGCGCGCGGCGCAGATCGCCGCTTCCGTGCCGGGCGTGGTACAGGTTCAAAACGCGATAGCAGTCAAACCCGCAAGTTAATTCCGGTAGCACATAGACAGGCCCGACCGGGCCTGTCTGCCGGCGCGTTGTGATCAGTGACCTGTTCACGTCGTGGCGCGCGCCCACCATGGGCCCTTAACATTTGCTGATATTGCGAATCGAGAAGCACCGTGCCCCACGCCCTTATCGTTGACGACGATCCGGACACGCGCGACTGGTTATCTGAGGTCGCGAAGCGCGAAGGGTTCACGGTCGCGGC
>JBGSWY010000143.1:0-5446 GCA_041751715.1 Burkholderiaceae bacterium | reverse complement strand
ATCTCGGGGCGGCGCATACGGACGTCGCGACGAAGGAGTCCGCATGACCGATGTGGTCCTGCACGTGCGCGGACTCAAGGTTGCCTACGGCGGAATCCAGGCCGTCAAGGGCATCGATCTTGAAGTGCGGGCGGGCGAGCTAGTTACGCTGATCGGTGCCAATGGCGCGGGCAAGACAACGACGCTGAAAGCGATTACCGGCATGCAGGCGTGGGACGGCGAAGTCGACTACATGGGCGCATCGACCAAAGGGCAGGCGCCGTTTCAGCTGCTCGCCAAAGGCATGACGATGGTGCCTGAAGGCCGCGGCGTCTTCGCGCGCATGAGCGTCACCGAAAATCTGCAGATGGGCGCATTCATACGGAAAGACAGCGAAGGCGTCCGGCGCGACATCGATCAGATGTTCGGAATTTTTCCGCGACTCAAGGAACGGGCAAAGCAGCTCGCAGGCACATTGTCCGGCGGCGAGCAGCAGATGCTGGCAATGGCGCGCTCACTGATGAGCCAGCCCAAACTGCTGCTGCTCGACGAGCCATCGATGGGTTTGTCCCCCATCATGGTCGCCAAGGTGTTCGAAGTAATTCGTTCGGTCGCCGAACGCAAGGTACCGATGCTGCTGGTTGAGCAGAATGCGCGGCTGGCGTTGGAAGCTGCGCATCGCGGCTATGTGATGGAGTCGGGGTTGATTACGCTGAGCGGTGACGCAAAGTCACTGCTGAACGATCCGAAGGTGCGAGAGGCCTATTTGGGAGAGGCGGCTTAGGGACTTGTTCGTGTAGTCGCGGCGCGCAAGCGTTGGGCGGAGCTGCCCTGCCTGGGCGTCGGGCACTAAAGTGCCGACCGCTGCGGTACTCACAACGCCGGCGCGAAATAGTGCTAAAGCGTTATTTCGCTCAAAAGCCCCGGCGCTGCTCCGTTCCTCGGGCGACGCCCCGAAGGCAGGGCATCTCCGCCCAACGCTTGCGCTTGGAGCGTTCTCTGGTGGTGGGGGAAAGAAAAAAACAACTCGAATCGAGGCGCTGTCGCGACAGCAGCGGCTGCCGCAGCGGCGTCGCCTTTGAGTCGTCGCCCGAGGAGCGGAGCAACGCCGGGGCTGTTGAGCAAAAAAGTGCTTCAGCCCTTTTTTGCGCCGGCGTTGTGAGCACCGCAGTGGTTGGCACGAAGTGCCCGACGACTTAGGCGGCGCAGCTGCGCCAGCCGCTGCTGCGCGGCGACATCAAACAAATAGCGGCAACACCGAAGGAGAAAAGTACTGCAAGTTCGGCAGCACATCGGTCAACTGCGCATCTGAGAGTCCCATCCAGCGCGCGAAGCTTGCGGCGTACTGATCGACCGATGTGGTGGGAATGAAGCGGCCCTGTCCCGCATCCTCGTTGGTGCCGACCGCCACCGTCGGAAACTGGCCGTAGATGTCGCGGCCTTTAACTGCGCCGCCGACAACGAAATGGTGTGCGCCCCATCCATGATCGGAGCCGTCGCCGTTGGACACCAGCGAGCGGCCGAAGTCGGACGCGGTAAACGTCGCAACCTGCGTGCGCACGTTCAACTCGCCGAGCGCAGCGTCGAAAGCGCCGAGCGCGGCGGCCAGTTGGCCCAGCAGCGGTGGATGCCCGTTGCTGAGGAACGCGTGATGGTCGAAGCCCCCAAGCGAGACAAAAAATACCTGACGCTTCGCACCGATTTTGTCGCGCACCGCGATCAGGCGCGCCGCCATCTTCAACTGCGAGGCGAGCGAACTTTCGGGGAACACGGTCTGCAGCTCGGGCACGCCGGCCATCGCGTCGCGCAGATCCTGGTTGGCCGTCAGCGCCCGCTGTATCAGGCGCGTGTGATCGTTCTGCAGCACGTGGGTGCGCTGATCGGCGACCAGCCGGCGCAACAACTGCGGCGCGCTCGCCGAACCGAACAGGCTCGCGTTGGCAAGAGCGTTGACGGCAATTGCGCCGCCCGGCCCCACCTGATACTGCTGCGTCGACTGCCCGGACGCCCACACGGCATTGCCTGCGATCGAGATGCTGGTGAAGGTCGACTTGGCATTCG
Organism: Burkholderiaceae bacterium; assembly: GCA_041751715.1. GTDB lineage: Bacteria > Pseudomonadota > Gammaproteobacteria > Burkholderiales > Burkholderiaceae_F > JACCZX01. Next base: position 3,406 of record JBGSWY010000143.1, on the reverse strand, counting down.
CGCTCGCCAGCACGTCGTCGATGCGCCCACCCCATCCGTACTGCGCACCTTCCGGCACCGACGCCTGCCAGACAGACTGCTGATCGTTGTGCGAAAACAGCTTCGGCGGCAGCGGTACCGAGCGGGCCTGATACTGCGCTTGTGTCGTCGGACGCAGCAACGGGCCGACGTTGGCAACGATCGCGGCACGGCCGGCGTCGAACAAAGCACCGAGCGGAAGCAGCTCAGGCGGCAGCGCGAACTGCCGCCCGCCCTGATTCGATATCGGCGTCAGCGGCAACAGCGTGTTACGCGCAAGCGCGATGCCGCCGCGCGCCTGTTGGTAGCCGGTGTATGAGGCGGCATCGTACGGAATCACGGTGTTGTGATTGTCGTTGCCGCCGTACAGGAACACGCACACCAGCGCCTTGTAGTCGCTGGCCGTTTGCGCAGACGCAGCGCCGAGCGCGGCGAGATTCATCGCAAACGGCGCACCGGTGCCGAGCGCAGCCATACGCGCAGACCAGGCGAGGAAGTTGCGGCGTGAAGCATTGTGATTCATGGCGTTCCTTTCAGCGCTGCACGATGAAATCGGGCGAGCTCAGGGTGAAGAGCAGCGCCAGCCGCACACGATTGCCGCGCGCGTCGAACGTGTTCAGCGGCACCGATCCCACCGCTTCGCGCATCAGCGCCTTGGTCTCTGCGCTCATCGCGCCGTAGGTCAGGCGTTCGTCCATGCGATTCACCAGTGCATCGACGTCGTCGGAAATTGCCCGCTCGCCGCTGTAGTCCGCAGTCAGATCAAGCAGAAATCCGGTGGCACCGAGCACCGCCATGCTTTCGACGAAGTTGATGTAGCTTGATGCGCTCGTCTCGCTGGTGATCTGCATCTCGGGCACGACCAGGCCGGCCGCCGCTGCGCCTGTATTCGGCGGCACATAACCCGGGCGATAGAAGTTGAACACCGACGGCGAGCGGAACGGCGCCTGGCCGATGCCGCTCGCCGGATCGTCGGTGAAATACACGTTGTAGTTGCCGGACGTCGACTTGACGTTGAACGCACGCATCCACGCACTGAGCCGCAGCACCGGCTCGCGCAGCTTGCCGAACTGCGGGTCATCAAGCTTCGCGGCGTCGCGCGCCTCCGGGTCGAGCAGAATCGCGCGCCACACGGCCCGCATATCCCCGCGCACGCCCTGGCCGTTGTTGTCGAATGCCGCGCTTACGCGCGCAACGTACGCCGCGCTCGGATTGCTGGTAACGAGCCGCTGGATCAACTGCCTGCCGATGAACGGGCCGACGTTGGGGTGATTGAACAGATGATCCAGCGCCTGCTTCAGCGATTCTTCAGCGCTCGTGCCGGCGGGGATGGTCTTGCCCAGGAAAGTCTTGGGCGACGTCGAATGAAACTGCGGATACGGTTCCATCGGCTTCAGCGCGCGATCGTCGTTGACCGCAAAGCCGCGAAATGGCTGGAACGACGCCTCGTCCTTGACCGGCGACGACCAGCTCCAGCCGGTGAACACGCGCGCCAGACCAATGACATCGTCGTTCGAATACGTTTCGATCGGCTCGCGGCGCGAATCGAGCTTGACCGTGCCGTCCGGATTCAGCTCGACCAGCCCGATCGTCAAGAGCTGCATCACTTCGCGCGCGTAGTTCTCGTCGGGCACACGGCCGCTTGCCGGATCCTCCTTCTGGTTGCCGAGGTGCGACAGGTACAAGCCCATCATCGGGCTCAACGTCACGTCTTCAAGCAGCTGGCGGAAGTGGCCGAATGCGTCGCGGCCGAGCACATCCATGTACGTCGCGATGCCTTGCGGGTAACTCAATACGTTCGCGTCGATCATCGAGATCACGAACAGCTGCGACAGCGAATACATCGCGCGCTGCCGTAGCTGATCTGGCGCGATCGCCGCCTTGGTCCAGAACGTCGACAGCAACGGAAACGGGCCGAGGAACTGCGGCGTGATCGTGTCGCCGAACGCCGGCACCGCGGGCAAATGCGTTGAAGCCTGCGAAGTGAACTGTTCGTCGAGCCACGCCGCGTAGCCGATCGCGGTCACGCGATCGACATCGGTAGGTGCGGGGCCGAAAGTGGCCTGCGTCAGAAAGCGCGCCGCTTCGCTGCGCGTCGGCGGAACCAGTGGCGGCGTGCTGCCCGGCGGTGGAGTCGTTGGATCGGGTGTCGGAGCGACGCCTTCGCCGCCGCCACCACAGCCAGTCAGCCCAAGCGCGGCAATTGACAGCACCGACACAGCGAGCAACGCGCGCAGCCGCACCAGCGCGCCAAACTTCCAGTGTCCTTGCCGGCTCTTGTTGGCGATGGTCATCTCCTCGTCTCCTGACGGACTGCCGTTATTTCTTGAGTTCAATAGTGGGCCGATCCAGGTTGCCCGTGCGTGTCGATTGATGTCCTATGTTTCATTGTTGACATGTTTGGTGCCCGCTAGCGTGTCGAGCCTGTAACGTTGCCGCATGAGTCAAAACCTGAGCGCGACCTCCGCGCTGTCCGTGCTCGTGATCGATGACGATGCCGAGCTCGTGCGTCTGCTGGCGCAGCTGTTCCTGCGCGAAGGCATCGCACTGCGTAGCGCCGGTACCGGCACGGCGGGGCTGGAAAGCCTGAGCGATGCGCCGTCGCTGGTGCTGCTCGACCTGATGCTGCCCGACATGCACGGCAAGGAAGTGTTCCGTCGCCTGCGCGAGCGCATGCCGGAGTTGCCGGTGATCATGTTGACGGCGAAGGGCGACCCGATCGACCGCGTCATCGGTCTCGAACTGGGCGCCGACGACTATCTGCCCAAGCCGTTCGATCCGCGTGAATTGATCGCGCGCGTGCGGACGGTGCTTCGCCGCGCGCGCTCGGCGTCGGCAGCAACAAAGCCGGACACAGCAGCAACGCTGATCAGATTCGGCAAGCTGGTGCTCGACACGCGTGCGCGCACACTGACTGCAGAGTCCGGCGAAGTATCGCTTGAAGTGCCGCTTACCAACATCGAGTTCCGGCTGCTGCTGGAACTGGTCAACCACGCCGGAGTTGCGTTGTCGCGCGAGTCGTTGACGCGCGCGGCGCAGGTCGGCAACTATCGGCCACTCGATCGCGCGGTCGATGTGCAGATCGCGCGGCTGCGCAGAAAGCTGCGGCGAGCGGACGACTGCGCGCAGTGGATCGTGACGGCGCGCGGCGAGGGTTACGTCTGGGCGCCGCCGGCCACCGCAAGTCCGGGGAACGCGCACGAATGAAGCTGCTGCCGCTGCCGATGTTCGGCCGCATTTTCATCGCCCTGATCGGGCTGACCATTGCGGTGGCCATCATGATCGGTGCGACGTTCAGCAACTATCAGGAGCGTGTCGCGGCAGCGACGCTGGCGCCGATGTGGGCGGCCGCGATCCGCACCGCGCAGGAACAGCCGCCCGGCGCGCC
>JBGSWY010000142.1:0-4071 GCA_041751715.1 Burkholderiaceae bacterium | reverse complement strand
CGCCAGCTCTTCCCGCACCGCATCGGCCAGCGACGCCACGGTCACCGCTTCGTGCTGGGAGGTGACCGCACGCCGCTCCAGGCTCGATAGTTCGAGCATGCGATCGACCATGTCCTGCGCGCGTGCCACCTGTTCCTCGATGTTGCCGGTGAAGCGCACGCGCGCATTCTCAGGCAGCGGCTCGCGCAACAACTCGGCGGCTCCGCGAATTGCCGCCAGCGGACTTTTAATCTCGTGCGTCAGTGTCGCGACGTATTCCTCGACATAACTCCTGCCCGACAGGGCGTCGCGCATGTCGGCATACGCCACCCGGAAGGGATTCAGAACGCGCTCCGAGCCGCCGCGGCGTGAACGCAGTGCGCGCCACAGGTTGGTCACCAGTCCGAAAGGGCGCACCAGCCAGACGGTGACTGCGAGCAGCAGCAGCGCGAACGCGCCCACCGACAGCAGCCCGGCAGTCAGCAGATTCTGCCGGGCGTTTGTAACGAACGGTGAAAACGCAGACACGGGCTTGCCGACGCTCAGCATGCCGACGATCTGATCTGCATCGCCCGGCGTCGCTCGCTCGCGGATCGCGGCGCCGACGTACATCACGGCCGATGTCGGGTCGTCCGCATTGGCCAGAGTCGTGCGTGCGCCGTACTCGCCCGCAAGTGTTCGCTTCACATCGATCCAGCCACGATAGTCCTTCCCGATATCACGGCCATGCGAGTCGTACAGCACGATGCCGTTGGCGTCGGTCACGTAGACGTGCAGTATCACTGCGGTCTTTTCGATTGCAAATATCTTTGCGTTCAACGGCCGCTTGGCGACATGCTGCAGCGTGCGTTCCAGTTCGTCGGTCTGGATCACTCCGCTGTACGTCTGCCGCTCCAGCAGCGTGGCGAGCACGTTGGCCGTATCGATCAGCGATTCCTCGGCCGATTCGCGATAGCGCGGATCGATGTCGAGGCTGAGGCGATACAGCAGGAACACCACCGCGCCGATGTAGACGGCGACGATGCCGAAGAAGATTCGCGTGCGCATGCTCATTGCGGGTCGCGCGAAAAAAATACGCCGCGGAGCGGCGTCTGATCGCTCGCCCCTTTCCGTGGGAGGGGGTCGATGAAGGGTAAGCCGAGCCTTGCCGCCAGGTTATTCATGCGCCTCGCGCAACGAATACCCCATACCGCGATGCGTGACGATCGGATCTTCATCCGGCGCGGCCTCGCGCAGCTTCGCGCGCAGCGCCTTGACATGCGCATCGACGGTGCGATCAAACGCGGACGCCGGATCGTCCCACGCGCGCTCCATCAACTCGTCGCGTGAAAAGACGCGGCCGGGCCGTTCGACCAGAACCTTCAACAGCCGATACTCGGTGCGCGACAGATCAAGCGTGCGGCCGAGAAAGCGGATCGCCTTGCGCTCGTCATCCACCTCGAATGCACCCGCCGGCGCCGGGGCGGCCGCGCTGACGGAGCGCTGCACCCGCCTGAGTACCGTGCGCACACGCGCCACGAGCTCGCGCGGAGAAAACGGTTTGGCGATGTAATCGTCGGCGCCGAGCTCCAACCCGACCACACGATCGATTTCGGTCGAGCGCGCGGTCAGAAAAATCGCCGGCAAGTCTGCGCCACCTTGTTGCAGCTGTTTGAACAATTCAAACCCGTTGATATCCGGCAAGCCCACATCGAGCACGGCCAGCGCGAAATTTCCTGCCCGCGCGGCTTCTAACGCCGTCCCGCCCGTGGCGCACCAGTGCGGCTCGAACCCGTCGGTCGCCAGCGCATAAACGATCGTGTCCGCGATCGCGGGCTCATCTTCAACAACGAGAATGCGCTGACGTGACATGCGGCGATGTTATCGAACCCGGGAGGGTTTCAATCTTTTGACGCAAACCGCGCATTGGCGATGGTTGGGCGGCCGCAGTGCCCCGATTCGACGCCGCGGTGCGTGGCGGCAACGCGGCAGTGCCGCGCTGCCTGTTTGAGCGATCGTACGGAGCGAGTTTGCAGCGTGGCCGGTTGACGCCACGCAGCGCAAGGGAAGCCCGAAGGGCCGTCATCGTTCGGGGCCTGGCGGCCGTCCAACCAGCGCCGGTACTTCACTACGACGTAATTAAGCCACCATCAACGGCAGCGTCACCTGCGGCTCCTCGCCGGCGATCATCGTCCGGTTGCGGCCGGCCTTCTTGGCCTGCAGCAGCGCATAGTCGGCTCGCTGCAACACTTCGCTAACACTTTCATGGCCGTCCCAGCTGGCAACGCCGGCTGAAAAGGTCTGCCGGTCAGGCACCGGAGCGCGCAACCGATCCACCAGTTGGGCCGCCTGATGCGCATCGGTGGCTGGCAGCAACAACGTGAATTCCTCGCCGCCGTAGCGTGCCAGCCGATCGGTCGGCCTGAGCTGCTTCAGCCACGCCTGCGCCGCACCGCGCAGCACGGCATCGCCGGCGGGATGGCCGCGGCGGTCGTTGTAGCGCTTGAAGTGATCGAGGTCGATCATGACCACGGCCAGCGGCTCGCGGCTCCGCTGTGCCCGCGCAAACTCCACCGGGATCACGTCGTCCAGCCCGCGCCGATTGATGGCGCCGGTCAGTGCGTCTTCGCGCGCCAGCTGCTGCATACGATCCAGCAGTGCGCGATTGGCCCGGAGCGCACGCACCGCCAGTAATACCGCCAGCAGTCCGAGCGCAAGCGTCACGGCAAACAGGACCATCAGCGCGTGGCGACCGAGCAGATTCAATTCCTCTGCCTGGCGCGCCGCGCTCACGGCACGCAGACGCACCGACCCGACCAGCTCCGACAACGAATTCTCGAAAGCTTCGAACCGCCGCTGCGAGCGTGCTGCCAGTTCACGCGCCGCTTCAACGTTGACTTCTTCGCGCGCCCTTGTCTCGATCAAGCTGGCGTTGACAGTGGCGATGTCCGCCAGAGCGGTTTTCAACTCAGCCAGCCGGCCTCGCTGTTCATCCGTCAGCCCGAATCCGCCGATCTCATCGAGCTTCACGCCAAGCCCGGCGATCGCCGCACTGAACGTCGCCACGTCGGGCACCGGCGCCAGCAGTGCGCTCGGAGTCAAGCTTCGCGCAAGCCATATTTGCCGATTGCGCAAACTGGCGCTCTCCTGTTGCGCTTCCAGCGCAAGCTGCGATAGCGCCAGCGCCTCCTCGTAGGAGGTGCGGACCTCGTCCTCGACAGTCATAGACTGCACAGCCACCAGTACGCCGCTCGCCATCAACGCGGCCGCTATCACGGCGATGGCCCAAGGCCGTATGCGGTCAAGCTTGAAGTGAAGCGCGCGGGGCGCGGCAGCAGCCATGGGCCGCGATTCTAGGTGCGCGCGAGCCGGGCCACGCACCGCAAGAACGTGATCTTGACGCCGCTGTTTTCTCTACTCGCCCCAGGTGATATCGGCGTTTTTCTTCTGCGCCGCACGCAGCATCTCGATCAATGGAAAAGCGCGCTGACTGAAAGTGACCCCACGTGCCTGCCTGACGCCGTCATTGTCGGTTTCGGGCTGGGCCGGGTCGGTTTTCTGTTGCGCTTTTTCCTGCTCGACGGCTGCGGTGAGGCGCTGCAAGGCATCGGGCACCTGGGCAGCGGTGATAACACCGCGCTCGGATTCAGGCCGACCAATGATCTCGAAAATACGGCGGGCGTTTTCGGCAAACATCACGATGTCACCGGCAACTTTCGAACTAAAAACAACGAGTGCCATGATTGGACCTTGAGAGTAATTTCGGCATTGTAAGAGCGGCTCTATACTGAATCGATCTCACCAGAATGGAGCAGCACCGATGGGCAAGGGCGACACTCGAACGCGACGCGGCAAGATTTATAACGGCAGCCATGGCAAGAAGCGGCCGGGCCGGATCAAGAAGGAAAAGCCGGTGCCGGTAACGCGCACGGCGACGGCGCCGGCACGTGGCAGCAGGTCTCGATAACTGTTGCCATCCCGACGAATTTTCGTTGCAGCCTGCCTGGTGGCGGGGTTCGCCGGCTGCAATCCCAGATTCAACTGGCGCGAGCTGCGCTCTCCCGACGGTTTTATCGTCTTGCTGCCGGGTCGCGCGCAGACAGTCAAGCGCGA
>JBGSWY010000141.1:0-3912 GCA_041751715.1 Burkholderiaceae bacterium | reverse complement strand
GGATCGGATGGGTTGAAGCCGGTGCAGCGGCGCATTCTGTATGCGATGAGTGCGATGGGGCTCGCTGCCGGCGCGCGGCCGGTGAAGTCGGCGCGCGTGGTCGGCGACGTGCTCGGCCGCTATCACCCGCACAGCGATCAGGCGGCGTATGACGCGATGGTGCGCATGGCGCAGAACTTTTCGCTGCGCTATCCGCTGATCGACGGCCAGGGTAACTTCGGCAGCCGCGATGGCGACGGCGCCGCAGCGATGCGCTACACCGAAGCGCGGCTGACGCCGATCGCGCGCCTGCTGCTCGACGAGATCGACGAAGGCACGGTCGATTTCATGCCGAACTACGACGGCTCGACGCAGGAGCCGCGGCTTCTGCCGGCGCGCCTGCCGTTCGTGTTGCTGAACGGCGCATCGGGCATCGCGGTCGGCATGGCGACCGAAATTCCTTCGCACAATCTGCGCGAAGTGGCCGCGGCAACGCTGCTGCTGTTGGCCGATCCAAAGGCGACGCTGACACAGGTTCTGCGTGCGATGCCCGGCCCCGATTTTCCGGGTGGCGGCCAGATCATTTCGTCGCGCGACGACATTCGCGAGGTGTACGCGAGCGGCCGCGGCAGCGTCAAAGTCCGCGCGCGCTTCGAATTCGAAGAGCTAGCGCGCGGCCAGTGGCAATTGATCGCGACCGAGCTGCCGCCGGGCGCATCGACGCAGCGCGTGCTCGAAGAGATCGAAGAGCTGACCAATCCGAAGATCCGCGCCGGCAAGAAGGCGCTGACCGCCGAGCAGCAGCAGAGCCGGCAGCTAATGCTGTCGGTGCTCGAAAAGGTACGCGATGAGTCGAGCAAGGATGCCGCGGTGCGCCTGGTGTTCGAGCCGCGCACGTCAAAGATCGATCGCGATGAGTTCACGCGGATACTGCTGGCACATACCAGCCTCGAGGGCAGCAGCCCCATGAATCTGGTGATGATCGGCGGCGACGGCCGGCCGCGCTGCAAGCCGCTGACCGAAGTGCTGCTCGAGTGGATCGAGTTTCGCATCGCCACCGTACGCCGCCGCTCGCAGCACCGATTGCAGAGAGTCGAGGACCGGATCCACATCCTCGAAGGCCGGCAGCTGGTGCTGCTGTCGATCGACAAGGTGATCAAGCTGATCCGCAACTCGGATGAGCCGAAGCCGGATCTGATCAAGGCGTTCCAGCTGTCGGAGCGGCAAGCAGACGACATTCTCGAGCTGCGGCTGCGGCAGCTGGCGCGGCTGGAAGGTTTCCGCATCGACCAGGAACTGGCGGACCTGCGCAAGGAGCAGGCGAGCCTGGGAAAGCTGCTCGGATCGCAGGCCGCATTGCGCAAGCTGGTCGGCAGGGAGATCGAGGACGATGCAAAGAAGTATGGCGACAAAGATGCTCGTCGTACGTTGATCGAGGCGGCCGAACGCGCGACTTTCGATGTCAGGATCACCGACGAGCCGGTGACGGTGATCGTGTCCGAAAAAGGGTTCGTTCGCGCCCGCATCGGGCACGCTCACGACCCGGTGCAGTTCACGTTCAAGACAGGCGATGCTTTGTATGACGCATTCGAGTGCCGCACCGTGGACATATTGGTCGCTGTCGGCAGCAATGGCCGTGTCTACACCGTCCCGGTGCGGGATCTGCCGTCGGCGCGCGGAGATGGCGCTCCGGTCACATCGATGATCGATCTGGCACCTGATACGCGGCTGGTCGGCTACGCAGCCGGAGCCCCCGCACAGCCGATGCTGCTGGCCACGACCAACGGTTTCGGTTTTGCGGCAACGCTCGGCGACATGTCATCGCGGCAGCGCGCCGGCAAGCAGTTCATCAACGTGGATGAGGGCGCCGAGCCACTGCGCCCGCGATCAGCCGATCCCGTGGCGGACCGCCTGATCGCGTGCCTGTCCGAGCGCGGCCGTGTGTTGATCTTCGACGCCAGCGCGATCAAGCCGCTTTCAGCGGGCGGTCGTGGGGTAACGCTGATCGAACTCGACGAAGGTGAGAAGCTGCTCGCTGCGGTGCCGATCGGGGACAGCGGCATCGTGCTTGCTGCGACAAAAGGCACCGCCGGCAAGCCAGTTGAAGTGCGCCTGACCGGCGCGGCGCTCGAGGCGCAGCGCGGCCATCGTGCTCGCAAGGGCAAGCTCGTCGATTCGAAACTGAAGCCGCCGTTCAGATTGAGTAAGCCGAACAAGGCCGGCGCCTCGCGTGTTTAGCCGTGGCGTGGGGCGATCCCGCGTGCGGTTTCTACTCATTGCCGCTCTGCTCACCGCATCCAGTTCCTGCGCCCCGATGAATCCCGACTACGACGCCACGAAGCCGCATCACACGCCGAAGGGATTTCGCAACACTGCGGACACTCGCGACAAAACCCTCGGCGAATTCCTGCGCTGGCAACGCGAACGCCGTCAGCTCGACGTTCCTGCACCCAAGATCGATCTCTCGGTGGTTCCGCCCGACCTGCCGTTCATTCAAGGCAACCGTCAGCAATTTGCGGTGACCTACGTCGGACACGCCACCCTGCTGGTTCAGATCGGCGGCGTCAACCTGCTGACCGATCCGCATTTCTCGGAGCGTGCGTTTCCGGTGCAGTTCGCGGGGCCGAAGCGCTGGCAGCCGCCGGGCGTTGCAATGGCGGATCTGCCGCATATCGATGTCGTGTTGATCTCGCACAATCACTACGATCATCTGGACACCGCTAGCGTCCTCGCATTGAACCGGCAGCCGGGCGGTCCGCCGCTGTTTCTGGTCCCGCTCGGCATCGATCGCTGGATGAAGGCACTTGGAGTCGAGAATTTCAGGGCGATGGACTGGTGGCAGCAACACGCGCTGGATGCGGTGACGATCACGTTCGTGCCTGCGCAGCACTGGAGCCGTCGAACGCTTAGCGACCGCAACCAGACGCTGTGGGGCGGATTCGTAGGCCAGCACAAGGATCGTTCGTTCTACTTCGCCGGCGACACCGGCTACGGCCCCGATTTCGCGGCCATCGGAGAGCGCTTCGGCGGCTTCGATCTGGCGCTGGTTCCGATCGGCGCCTATGAGCCGCGCTGGTTCATGGCCGCGCAGCATGTGAATCCGGAAGAGGCGATCCGCATTCATCGGGATATCAGGGCACGCCGCACGGTCGGCATACACTGGGGCACTTTTTTGCTGACCGACGAGCCGCTCGATCAACCGCTGGCCGATCTGGAAACCGCTCGCGCAAAGGCGGGTATCGACGCCGACGAGTTCCTGACATTGCGGCACGGACAAACACTGAATCTGGATATTCAACGCAAGCAATGAGAATTCTCTACACCACACTGTTGTTCGCGCACGTTCTGGGCGTCGTTATCTGGGTCGGCGGCATGTTCGTGCTGCATTTCGCGGTTCGGCCGTCGGCCTCGCGTCTGCAGGAGGCGTCGACGCGGCTGACATTGCTCTCGTCGGTGCTGAGCCGTTTCATGGCGTGGGCTGCGGTCGCGGTGATCGCGGTGCTCATCAGCGGACTGGCGATGATCTTCTCCGGAGGCGGTTTCAGGAATGCGCACCTGTCGGTGCATCTGATGTTCGCGGTCGGGCTGGTGATGATGGCGCTGTATCTGCACATTCGCTTCGCGCCCTTCAAGCGCATGCGGGCCGCAGTCGGCGCCGGCAACTGGCCGGTCGCCGCCGCGAATCTCGATACCGTGCGAAAGCTCGTGTCGATCAACCTCGTGCTCGGCATCGTCACGATTGCGATCGCAACGATCGGACGCGCGGCGTTGTAAACGCAATTGGTTGTAGTAGCGGCAGCAGCGGCTGGCGCAGCTGCGCCGCCTACGTTGTCGGGCACTTCGTGCCAACCACTGCGGTGCTCAAAACGCCGGCGCAAAAATGGGCTAACAGTTTGTTGATTTTCTCCGCGCCTGTCATCGTTGGTCGTGTTG
>JBGSWY010000140.1:0-1786 GCA_041751715.1 Burkholderiaceae bacterium | reverse complement strand
CACCTTCGGATGCAGCGGGTTGGTGCCGATCGGCGTTTCGAATGGCTCGTAGTGCTCGGGGAACGGCCCTTCATTCATCGCGGGCGCAAACAGACGCGCCACACCTTCGTTCGTCATGATGAACGGCCCTGCACCAGATTCGGGACTTAAAGTAGGCCCGAAATCGGGAACATCGATTCCCACCCAGCGCTTGCCATCCCAGCGAATGCCGCCGCGCTTCGGATCCCACGGCTTGCCACTCGGATCAGCGCCGGCGCGGTTATAAAGCACACGCCGATTCGACGGCCAGGAATAGCCCCACAGCAGGTTATTCCCGAGGTTGCCCGGATCGTTGGAATCGCGTCGCGCCGTCAGATTGCCGGCCTGCGACCACGAGCCGCAATAGATCCAGTTGCCACATGCGGTCGAGCCATCGTCCTGCAGCAAACCAAAGCCCGCGAGTTGCTCACCGGCCTTGACCAGGGTCTTGGTCTTGTCTTTCGGGTCGACCACGTCGGTCAGAGCACGGCCGCTGATTTCGCGCAGCAGTTCTTCCGCGCTCGGAACGCTCGGATTGCTGTAATTCCACGTGACCTTCAGGATCGGATCGGGCAGCTTGCCGCCATCCTTGGTGTACATCTCGCGCAGTTTGGTGAACAGTGTGCCGATAATCTCGCGATCGATCTTCGCTTCGCCCGGAGGTTCGGCCGCCGCCCAGTGCCACTGCACCACGCGGCCGGAACTCGTGAACGACCCGGCTTCTTCGGCGATAGTGTTGGCGGGCAGCCGGATCACTTCGGTCTTGATGTCTTCCGGCTTGACGTTGTTTGAGTCGCCGAAGTTTTTCCAGAACTCGGCCGTTTCGGTTTGCAACGGATCGATGATGACCAGGTATTTCAGTTTCGACAGTGCCGCGCTGACTTTTTTCTTGTTGGGAAGCGCCGCCAGCGGGTTGAAACCCTGAGAGATGAAGCCGTTCATCCGGCCCTGGTACATGCGCTCGAAAATCGCGAGAACATCGTAGGCGCCGTCGCGCTTCGGCAGCCAGTCGTACGCGAAATTGTTTTCCTTGGTGGCCGCATCGCCAAACCAGGCCTTCTGCAGGCTGACACTCCATTTATTGAAGTTCTGCGGAAAGTTCACCTGATTCGGCCGCAGCGCTATCGGCGTGCGCGCAGCGACGTATTTCTCGCGTGTGTCGTCGGCATCGGTCGGCGCTGACATGTAGCCCGGCAGCACTTCGGAGTACGCGCACATGTCGGTGATGCCCTGCACATTGGCATGGCCGCGCAGCGCATTGACTCCGCCGCCGGCGCGGCCCATGTTGCCGAGCAGGAGCTGGATCATGGCCATCGTGCGGATATTCTGCGAACCGACCGAATGCTGCGTCCAGCCGAGCGCGTACAGGATCGTCATCACCCGGCTCGGCACACCGGTCGAGCCGATCATCTCGCATATCTGCAGGAACTTGTCCTTCGGGGTGCCGCAGATATTGTTGACGACGTCGGGCGTGTAGCGCGAGTAATGCTTCTTCATCAGCTGATACGCGCTCTGCGGATTCTCGAGCGACTCGTCGACCATCGCGTAACCGTCGGCGCCAATCTGATAGCCCCAGCTGGTCTTGTCGTAGGTGCGCTTCTCGGGGTTGTAGCCGGAGAACAGCCCGTCGGCGCCATCCACGAACTCGTCCTTGATCAGAAACGAAGCGTTGGTGTACGCCTTTACATATTCCTGGTGGATCTTGCTGTTCGAAAGAAGATAGTTGATGACTCCGCCGAGGAATGCGATGTCGGTGCCGACGCGAATC
>JBGSWY010000139.1:0-1986 GCA_041751715.1 Burkholderiaceae bacterium | reverse complement strand
GCGCCGCGCGGCCCTCGCGCTGGCGCGTGAAGTAGAGCGGCGCGCTCCCGGCATTGCCACGAGCAAATGGTGGAAGGAAGAGCGCCACGGCGTGTTCATCGATTACAACCAGAATGCGAAGGATCGGACCGTAGCTGCCGCTTACTCGGTGCGACCGACCACCGATGCGCGAGTGTCTGCGCCGCTGACATGGGACGAAGTCGATCGCTGTGACCCTGGCGACTTCACGCTGGCGACGATGCCCGCGCGGTTCGCAAAACTAGGCGACCGGCACGAGGGCATCGACGCGCATCCGGGCTCGCTCGATGGTCTGCTCGAACTGTCTGCGCGACACGAGCGCGATGGTGTCGGCGACGCGCCTTGGCCGCCGCAGTACAAGAAGCAGCCCGGTGAACCGCCTCGCGTACAACCGTCGCGCCGGCGCGCGACGAAGAGTCCGCTGCCGGCCAAACTTCAGCCTCGGCAGGAGCCACTTAATCCCGACGATGAACCCGACCGCGCTGGCGTCAGCGCGGATGACGCCCCGCGCCGAAAACCTTCTCGAGCTCGTAAGGGCTCGTGACTTCGAGCTGGTAGTAGCGACAATCGCTCGGCGGTTTGTCTGGCCGCCACCTCAAAAAAATAGCGGCATGACGAAAGCGATCTCCCTGCAGATGGTCGTACTTCACTTCGCAGACCCGCTCGATGCGCAGCGGCTCCCAGGAAAGATTCTTTCCCGCGCTCCACCGGCTCTGCGCACCGGGCATGCGGGTCACCGCGCCATCACCGGCACCGGCGATCGCCCCATGCCACGGATGATTCTCGATCGCATCTTCTCGAAGCGGTGCAAGCTCCACCGCGAGCTGCCTGCGCCTCGCCATCGTGAACGACGACGTGACACCGACGTGTTGCAGCACTCCGCGATCGTCATACAGCCCCAGCAGTAACGAACCGACGACATCGTTGCCGGTCTTGTGCCAGCGAAAGCCCGCCACGACGCAGTCAGCAGTGCGCGCATGCTTCACCTTTATCAGCACGCGCTTGCCCCGTGCGTAGGGAATGTCCGCCGGCTTTGCGATTACTCCGTCCAGCCCGGCCCCTTCGAAATCCTCGAGCCATTGCACGGCGAGCGCCCGGTCGTGCGTCATCGGCGTCAGATAAACCGGCGGTTCGACATTGGACAAGTGTTTCTGCAGCAGCGTTCGGCGCTCGCTTTGCGGGGCACGCATAACGTCGCGGCCATCGATTGCCAAGGCGTCGAACGCGACGAACGACGACGGCGTTTCCTGCGCAAGCCTGGCAACACGCGAGGCCGCGGGATGCAGCCGCAACTGAAGCGCGTCGAAGTCCAATCCATTACGCGCAGCGATAACAATCTCGCCATCGATCACGGAGCCGTCCGGGAGCCTTTCGAGCAACGCATCGTGCAGCTCGGGAAAATAGCGATCGAGCGGCCGCAGGTCGCGGCTCTGAATGAAAACATCGGAGCCGCCGCGAAAAACGATCGCGCGGAACCCATCCCATTTTGGCTCGAACAGGAAGTCCGGGCCGCCGGGCAATTCATCCGCGAGCTTGGCAAGCATCGGCTCGATCGGTGGCGCGATGGCAAACACGATGTGCCGCCCGCGCGCTTCGAAGCGCTACAGGATTTCCGCTGCGTGGTCGGCCAGCCGCGAACGTTCACCGCGCTGCAGCGTCACGTGCCCCGAGTGTTGCCAACCCTTGAAGCGATCGACCACATAGGTCAGCCCGGATGACCCTTCGGTCAAATACGGCGTATCGATCTGCGCGATGTTGCCGAGGCAGATCACCTTCGTGCCCGGCCCGGCGCGCGTGACCAGCGTCTTCATCTGCTTCGGCGTCAAATTCTGCGCTTCGTCGATGATCAGAAACTTGCTGATGAACGTGCGACCGCGCATGAAGTTCAGTGACTTGATGCGGATGCGCGTGCGAATCAGGTCGTTGGTCGCCGCACGGCCCCATTCGCCCGCACTGTCGTCGGTCTTG
>JBGSWY010000138.1:0-4746 GCA_041751715.1 Burkholderiaceae bacterium | reverse complement strand
TGAATGTTGATCAGCAGAATGCCGAGAAGGGCAAAACCCCGCAGTCCGTCGATGCGCTCGTCGCGCGCCGTCGTGCTTGCACCGCTAGGCGTCATCAAGTCCCGATGCGCCCATCTGCGCCATCTTGGCCTTCAGCCATCGTTCCACCGAGGGAAAGACAAACTTGCTGACATCGCCGCCCATCAGCGCAATTTCGCGCACGATGCTGCCCGAGATGAACTGATACTGATCCGACGGCGTCAGGAACATCGTCTCGACATCGGGCAGCAGGTAGCGGTTCATGCCGGCCATCTGAAACTCGTACTCGAAGTCGGACACGGCGCGCAGCCCGCGCACCACGACCCGCGCGTTCTGCTCGCGCACGAAATCCTTCAACAGTCCGCGAAAGCCGGCGACTTCGACGTTGGGATAGTGCGACAGCACTTCGCGCGCAATCGCGATACGCTCGTTCAGATCGAAAAACGGCTTCTTGGCGCGGCTGTCGGCTACGCCGACCACCAGCTTGCTGAACAGTCCGGCCGCGCGACGGACGAGATCTTCATGACCTCGCGTCAGCGGATCGAACGTTCCCGGATATACCGCGATCACCATCATGATCTCCCGCCGGTCGATGCCGGCCGGCGATTATTCATGCAGATCGGCGTTGCAGCAAATGAAAGTGCACGCGCCCGGCGCGGCTGACCCGCGCGACCTGCAAACCGTGTTTATCAAGCAGCGATTCATCCACCGGAGCGCCGCTTTCGACATAAATCAGCCCGTCAGGTGTGATCAGCCGCGCGGCCGCAGCCAAGGCCGGGGACAACAGCGAGGAGTCAAATGGCGGATCGAGTAGGACAATTTCGAATGAAGCATCGGGCCAGCGGGCGGCGACCGAAAGCGCATCTCCGGCGACGATCTCGACCTGCTCGGCAACCAGTCTGTGCTTTACCTGCGCCAGCTGATCGACCAACTGCCGGTTGCTTTCGACCAGCGTCACGCGCCGCGCTCCGCGTGACGCGAGCTCGAAGCCGAGTGCGCCGGTGCCTGCGAACAGGTCCAGGGCGCGCACGGCTTCGAGGTCCGGAGTAAGGTACCCGATCCAGTTGAACAGCGTCTCGCGCACGCGATCCGGCGTGGGGCGCAAGCCGGCCACGTTGGCCACCGCCAATGGCGTTCGCTTCCATAGCCCGCCGATGATTCGTACGCGTTGCGCGCTTTTGCGCGTCGACTCCGTCTCGTCACGATGCTTTGTTACACTGCCCGCAGGCGGTCGTTTTGCTTCCTGCTTCACTTCCCTACTTGCCGCTCCCTCGCGTTTCCATCGTTCGTTGGCCATCACTCGATGATAAGTCCCGGTTCGGCAGGCTCGAAGAGCGGCTGGCTGTCGCGACTCAAATCCGGCCTCACGAAGACTCGCGTCAATATCGCCGGGCTGTTCTCCGGCGGCCTGATAGACGACGCATTTCTTGAAGAGCTCGAATTTGCATTGATCGGCGCCGATGTCGGCAGCGCCACCGCTGCGCGCCTGATCGAGTCGCTGAAAAGTCGCATCAAGCTCGACGGGCTCCAGACGCAGGAGGAAGTGCGGCGCGCGTTAAGCGACGAGCTGACTTTGCTGCTTGCCGTCGCGGAAGGCCGAATCGATTTTTCCAAGTCGCGTCCGCTGGTGCTGATGGTCGCCGGCATCAACGGCGCCGGCAAGACGACCTCGATCGGCAAGCTTGCCAAGTGGCTCGCGCATCAGCGCAAATCGGTGCTGCTGGCGGCAGGCGACACGTTTCGCGCGGCAGCGCGCGAGCAGCTCGCGATCTGGGGCGAGCGCAACGATGTCGAAGTGATCGCGCAAAGCGGCGGTGATCCGGCGGCCGTCGTGTTCGATGCGGTATCCGCTGCCAGGGCGCGCGGCATCGACGTGTTGATCGCCGATACTGCCGGGCGTTTGCCGACGCAGCAGCATCTGATGGAAGAACTGAAGCGAATCAAGCGTGCGCTGGCCAAGGCACTGCCCGGAGCGCCGCATGAAATCATCCTGATCATCGATGGCACCAATGGGCAGAACGCGCTTGCGCAAGTGCAGGCTTTTGACGATGCCGTCAGATTGACCGGGCTGATCGTGACCAAGCTCGATGGCACCGCCAAGGGCGGCGTGCTGGCGGCGATTGTCGAAGCCAGGCGATCGTCGGAGCGTGGCCCGTTGCCGATCCTGTTCATTGGCGTCGGCGAAGCGATCGACGAGCTTCAGCCGTTCGTCGCGCGCGAGTTTGCGGACGCGCTAACCGGTATAGCAGCCTGATGAAAAACGTAGCGAGCAGGCCCGCGGTTGCGCCGAGGAGCGGAAGCGTACGGACGTACGCTGAGCCCCGAAGACGCAAGATCGGGATGCGCAGTAGTTTTGCGTCAGGCTGCTGATGCTGCTGGCTGCGGTCGACCTGGGGTCCAACAGCTTCCGGCTCGAAATCGGTAAAGTCGAAGGCTCACACATCGCGCGCCAGGGTTACTGGAAGGAGACCGTGCGACTGGCCGCGGGCCTCGACGAAAGCAACAAGCTCAGCAAGAAGGCGATCGAGATAGCGTTAGAAACACTGGCGCGGATGAACGAGCGGTTGCGCGGCATGAAGAGCGAACACGTGCGCGCCGTCGGCACGCAGACGCTGCGCCAGGCCCGCAATCTCGACGAGTTCCTGCTCGAGGCGCAACATGCGCTCGGTTTTCCGATCGAAGTGATCTCCGGGCGCGAGGAGGCGCGGCTGGTGTTCGAAGGCTGCATGCACACGCTGCCGCCATCGAGCGCGCGGCGCCTGGTCGTCGATATCGGGGGTGCATCGACCGAGGTCATCGTCGGCAAGGGATTTGTTGCGGACAGTGCCGAATCGTTCAAGGTCGGCTGCGTCAATACTTCGCTGCGATTTTTCAAGGATGGTCGCATCGATCGCTCGGGCCTGAAAAGGGCGCAGGTCGCTGCCGCCGCCGAAATCGAGGAAGCAGTGTCGGTGTTTTCGCGCGAACACTGGGATGAAGCGTTTGGATCGAGCGGAACGATCGGCGCCGTGTCCGATATTTTGCGGGCGCAGGGCTGGACCGACGGCACGATCACTCCGCATGGTCTGCTCACGCTTCGATATGCATTGCTTGAAGCCGGCGAGATCAAGCGGATCCGTCTGGCCGGCATGAAGCCTGACCGACAGGAAGTACTGGCCGGCGGCGTGGCGGTGCTTTCTGCTGTGTTCGATACGCTGCAGATCGATCAGATGCGGCCGGCGCGCGGCGCCTTGCGAGTGGGCGTGCTGTACGACCTGCTGGGTCGGCGCGAGCGCAAGGATTTGCGGGATTCGACCGTAGTGCGCATGCAGAGCCGATTCGGCGTCGATCGCCCCCAGGCGCAGCGCGTGGCCGCCATCGCTGCGCAATTCCATGCCGCACTGGCGCCCGCGGCCAGCGAAGATATGTCCAATCGCCTGCGCTGGGCGGCATTGCTGCACGAAGTCGGGTTTGCAATTTCGCACAACGACTATCACAAGCACTCCGCCTATCTGATCGAGCACAGTGACCTGGCGGGGTTTTCGACGTCGGACCAGGAGCGACTCGCGACGCTCGTCACGGCTCAGCGCGGCAATCTTAAGAAGGTGCATGCCGCACTCGAGGATCACGAAGGGGCGGCGAAGATTCTCGCGCTAAGGCTGGCGGTCGTGCTCGCCCATGCGCGCAACGCGGTCGAACTGCCGAACTGGTCGCTCAAGTTCGGAAGGTCGATCGAGTTCTCGCTCGCAGCCAATTGGCTGGCGCAGCACCCGCTGACGCAATACCTGCTGGAAGAAGAAGCGGCTCACTGGGAGCGCGCGGGCATCACCTTCACCCTACCGCCGCTCTAAGCGCTTACACCAGGTCCGGATTGATCACGGCCCTGAGTACCGTTCGCTCTTCACCATCGTGCTCGCGCTGGCTCAGCCACCATAGCCCGCCCTTCTTGATCGACCAGTCCTGCTCCTGACCGCCGAGCAGCTCACTCGCGACCAGACCGAGCGTTGGTTGATGTCCGACGATGACGATCGCCGCTTTCGAATTCGGCCAATCGGCGGCAGCCAGCACCTCGGCGGCCGTTGCGCCCGGTGCAATATCGTCCACGGTTCGCAGTTTGTGATGCGAGATTTCTGCCAGCGCCCGCGCAGTCTGTTGCGCGCGCGCTGCCGGACTCACGTAAACCTTGGCGGTTTGCGGCAAGCGCGAATGCAGCCATTCGGCCACCCGGCGCGCCTGCTTCTCGCCCTTGGCGGTCAGCTTGCGGCCGAGATCGGGTTCGCCCGGCTCTGCTTCGGCATGGCGCCACAAAATGAGCTCCATTAGTGCTCCGACCCACAAGTTTCGAAACGATGCACCCTACGGAGCCTTGCCGCTGCCGCAACAATGGCGAAATCGGCGCCAGGCGCGAAGCCGCGCGGAGCTTGGTTGGGAACCAAGCGAGCACGGCGACAAAGCTTCGTGCTGATTCTCGCCATTGTTGCTTCGGAACTTGTGGGTTGGAGCACTATGTTTCGCCCACGCTCGCCGCCAACGCTGAGAGCAGTTCACGTTGCGCCGAACGGGCGTGCGCACCGCCCTTCGGCGTCCGGTAGTCGCCGTCGGCACCCAGGGTCCAGGCATCCTGTGTGTCTTCCAGATACGGCGTCAGCCCTTCATCGATCACGCGCTTGCGCAGCTTCGGATCCAGCACCGGCCATGCGATCTCGATGCGGCGAAACAGGTTGCGGCCCATCCAGTCGGCGCTCGACA
>JBGSWY010000137.1:0-7231 GCA_041751715.1 Burkholderiaceae bacterium | reverse complement strand
CTGCATCTCGGTCACTTCCTCGGGGCGCTCATCGATCAGCAGCACGATTAACACCACCTCGGGATGATTGGCGGCAATCGCGTGTGCCATGTGCTGCATCAGCACTGTCTTGCCGGACTTCGGACTGGAGACCAGCAAGCCTCGCTGCCCCTTGCCGATCGGCGCGATCAGATCGACCAGACGGCCGGTCATGTTCTCGTCGCCCTTCATGTCGCGTTCCAGAATCAGCGGCTCGTCGGGAAACAGCGGGGTCAGGTTCTCGAACAGGATGCGATGCTTGGTCGAATCGGGCGCCTGATCGTTGACCTTGTCGACCTTGACCAACGCGAAGTAGCGCTCGCCGTCCTTCGGCGTCCGCACCTCGCCTTCGATCGAATCGCCGGTGTGCAGATTGAAGCGGCGAATCTGCGACGGCGAGATATAGATGTCATCGGTGCTCGCCAGATACGAAGACTCGGGCGAGCGCAGGAAGCCGAAGCCGTCGGGCAGTACTTCGAGTGTGCCATCGCCGAAGATCTGCTCGCCGCTCTTGGCGCGCTTTTTCAGGATCGCAAACATCAATTCCTGTTTGCGCATCCGGTTGGCGTTGTCGATCTCGAGCCCGATTGCCATTTCGAGCAGTTGCGAGACGTGGAGTGCTTTTAATTCTGATAAGTGCATAGAGTCACTGGAGGAAAAATGGGGCGCGTTGGTGATGAAAAAGCGCGCCCGCGGGGAGGGCGGTGGATCGCTCATCGATCCACCGGACTGATTGGTTAAGTTGACTACAGGTTGCTGTCGATAAAGGCCGTCAGTTGGGACTTTGAAAGCGCGCCGACCTTGGTGCCGACGACTGCGCCGTTCTTGAACATCATCAAAGTCGGAATGCCGCGAATGCCGTACTTCGCCGGCGTCGCCTGATTCTCATCGACGTTCAATTTGGCCACCGTGATCTTGCCTTGATACTCCTTGGACACCTCGTCCAGGATCGGCGCAATCATGCGGCACGGACCGCACCATTCGGCCCAGTAGTCGACCAGCACCGGAGCCGAAGACTTCAAAACGTCCGCCTCGAACGCCGAGTCGCTGGTGTACTTAATGTCACTCATTTGAGTCCTCTCGCTTGCGGGCGCTTACAGCGGCGCGCGGCATCAGGAAGAAAGGGAACTGAATTAAGGGGATTTGGCGGCGCTGAACCAGATTGCAAGACCGAGAAAATTGCCAGTTCAGGTTGCAATACGGGGCGCGTTCGGAGGGATGGTATCACTTCCATCGCGCTTGGGGAGGCTGCCAAAACCTTCTACCCATTTTTCAGTACCTACAATTCCCGCTTTTCGACGGATTGAATGCAACGCGACGCACTATTTGATCTGCTCGCCGAGTCACCGGCCGGCGCTTGCGTCGTTACATCCGGCCGGCGCCTGGCGCGCTCGCTGGCAGCGGAGTTCGATCAGTATCAGGCGAACCGGTCGCGAAGCGTGTGGGAAACGCCGCAGATTCTCCCCTTTGGCGCGTTTGTCGCGAAGCTCTACGACACCGCGCAGCACGACCCCGACTTAACGGGAGTGCGAGCGCCGCTGACGCGGGCGCAGGAACGCGCGCTGTGGGAAGCGGTGGTCAGCGATAGCGAACTCGGATTGCTGTCGTCCGCCGCCGCGGCAGCGTTAGCGGTGGATGCATGGACGCTCGCACATCAGTGGAATGTCGCGTCGCGCGTGCGGCGCTATACGTCGGTGGCTGATACGCGTGTCTTCGTCAGCTGGGCCGATGAGTATCAGCGGCGGGTCGCGGCAGCAGGCGCGACCGATGTCGCGCGTCTGCCGGACATCGTCCGCGAGTACGTCGACTCGGGCGCCATTGCGACGCCGCAGCGTGTGGTGCTGGCCGGCTTCGACGAGACGACTCCCCAGCAGCAGCGCCTCTTCGACGCAATGATCTCGCGCGGCACGCTGTGCGAGCGGTACGAGCCGGCGCAGCACCACGCGCAGCCGCTGCGAGCAGAGTGCCTCGACGCGCGCGCCGAAAACGAGAAGATGGCCGACTGGGTCGCAGCGCGTCTCGCTGCGCATCCTGCCGTCCGGATCGGCCTCGTTGTGCCGGACCTGTCGTCGCGCCGCCGTGCATTGGTGGCAGCACTGGATTCGACGCTGGTGCCGGATCTTTTGCTGGAACCGACCAGCGCGCGGCCTTACACGGTGTCGCTCGGCGGCGCGCTGTCGGCGGTTGCTCTGGTCGCATTTCTTTTGCGCTCGATTCGATTGACGCTCGTCAGCGTCGAGTTCGAGGAAGCGAGCGCGGTGCTGCGCTCGCCGTATTTCGCCGGCGCAAGCCATGAGCGCGACGCGCGCGACCTGGTCGACGCCCAGGTGCGCCGCCGCTGCCAGCGCTCGGTTGACTTCGAACGTGTTTTCGAAGCCGCGCAAGCGTCGGCGCGCGAGTGCGGCGTCGAAGTTGCGCAGCTGCTCGCGGGTTTGCGCACCTTGAGCCAATGGCGGCGTCAACACGCGACGCGTTCGCGGCGTCCTTCCGAATGGGCGAGCGCGTTCGCGCAACTGTTGCAATCGATCAGTGCGTTTGCAGCGGGCGGCGACCGCTCACTCGATTCGGCCGAGTATCAGGCGCTTGCACGTTGGCACGAGCTGCTGGCCGAGTTCGCCGCGCTCGATCGGACTGCCGGCCGGCTGACAGCGGCAGCCGCGATCGGCAAGCTCGAGCGAATCGCGGGCGAAACGATGTTCCAGCCCGAAGGCGGCTCGCCGCCGGTGCAGGTGCTCGGTGTGCTCGAAGCCAACGCGTTGACGTTCGACCATCTGTGGATCATGGGGCTGACCGCCGACGCATGGCCGCCGCCATCGAAGCCTAACCCCCTGCTGCCGATCGAGTTGCAGCGCGCAGCTGGCATGCCTGGCGCAGGCGCGGCCGCAGAGTTGCACCGAGTGCGGCGACAGCTGCAGCAGCTGCTGCAATCCGCTCCGGAAGTGATCGTCAGTCACGCAACGACCGACGCCGATCGGAAGCTGTCCCCCAGCCCGCTGATTGCATCGTTCGAGCCCTGGCAGGCGCCGCCGCGCGCCGCACGTCTGATCGATGCGATCACTGCCGCGGCGCTGACGTCATCGCCGGATGCATTGGCGCCGCCGTTGCGCCCCACGATGCCGTTGCGCGGCGGCGCAGCCGTTTTGCAGAACCAGGCGGCGTGTCCGTTTCGCGCGTTCGCGATTCATCGTCTGAATGCCAGAGCGATCGAGTCGCCGCACGACGGTTTCGATTACCGCGAGCGCGGCCAGCTGGTGCACGACACGCTTGCGGCCTTCTGGACCGCGCTGCCGGAGCCAACGCGCGATGTGCTGGCAGCGACACCGGAGCAACAGCGGCGTGCATTGCTAGGGGCCGCGGCAGATGCGGCGCAGTTGCGCCTGCAAAGACGGCGCGGCAAATTGTCTGCGGCGCTGACGGAACTCGAGTCTGCCCGCCTGGTGCGTGTGATCGAGCAATGGTTGCAGTACGAGATCGCGACGCGCTCCGTGTTTTGCGTTGTTGCGATCGAAGATGCGCGAACGATGCACGTTGGACCGCTGACGCTTGCTGCGCGTCTGGACCGGGTCGATGAGTGTCTTGACGGCTCGCGGATCGTAATTGATTACAAAACAGGCGGCGCGAAGAACGTGGGCTGGCTCGACGAGCGTCCGGACGAGCCGCAATTGCCGCTCTACCTGGTGGCGTCAGAGCCGACCGCGCGAGGGATCGCGTTGGCACGAGTGCGCGCCGGCGACGTTGGACTCAGTGGATTCGCAGCGGAGCCTGATCTGTTGCCGGGCAGATCCAATCAGTGGACGGGCAGGTATGCGCGCTGGGACGCGCTGGTCGATCACTGGTCGATCGTGCTCGAGCGCCTGGCTGTGCAATTCGCCGCCGGAGAAGCCGCAGTAGACCCGAAGCGATTGCCGCAAACCTGCCGCTATTGCGATCTGCCGACACTGTGCCGGATCAACGAGCGCGGCGGTGCCGTTATCGCCGGCGCCGTCGAAGACGAGGATGGCACGCCCTGGATGCGCGATGAAGAGTGACGTGCCGGCGCGCAGCGACGCGCAACTGCAACTGCCGTTGCAGCAAGATTCACAGAGCGAAACGCAGCCGGATGCAGCAATGCATGCCTCCGTTGATGCGGCGCTGAAGGACGACGATGCAGCGGCACGTGCGCGCGCGCTCGATGCTACGCAGAGCTTCATCGTTCGCGCGCCGGCCGGGTCGGGCAAGACCGAGTTGTTGACGCAGCGGGTGCTGGCGTTACTGGCGCAGGCTGATGCGCCCGAGGAGGTCGTCGCGATCACGTTCACGCGCAAGGCGGCCGCCGAAATGAAGGATCGCCTGCTGCAGGCGTTGCAGCACGCAGCCGATGAGGGCGCGCCTCCGCCAGAGCCGCACCACGCTTTAACGAAGCAGCTCGCGCGACGTGCATTGATGCGCGACCGCGAGCTCGGATGGGAGCTCGCTTCCAATCCGGCACGGCTCAGAGTGCAGACGATTGACGCCTTGGCGTTGTGGCTGGCTCAACAACTGCCGATCACAACGCGCTTCGCAGCCATCACGCGGGTGACCGAGCAAGCCGAACCGCTATACAGCGCGGCAGCGCACGCCACGCTGTCGCTGATCGACAGTGAGGGTGCGCAGGTCAGCGGCATCGCGCGCCATATCGAGCGCTTGCTGACGCATCTCGACAATGACTGGCTGCGCGTGCATCGGCTACTCAGCGGAATGCTCGCAAGACGCGACCAATGGCTGCGCCATCTTGGACACCTTGACCGCGCAGCGCTCGAAGCGCCGATGCAGAACGAGTGTTCCCTGCAGATCGAACGCGTGTGCGCTGCGTTGCCTGCAATGAACGTGGACGAGTTGATCACGGTGGCTCGCTATGCGGCAGGCAACCTGCCGCACGATTCGCGGCTGTCGCCGTGCGCCGATCTTGAGAGTCTTCCGGAAGCCAGCTTCAAACGGCTCGACGCATGGCGCGCGCTGGCGGCGCTGTTGCTGACAAATGAAGGAAACTGGCGCGCGAGGTTCAGCAAATCAGAGGGATTTCCATCGTTCGCGGCTGCCGCTCCATTCAAGCAGCGGATTGGTGCCTTGGTCGACGCGCTGCGATCGAACGAAACGCTGCGCGAAGCACTGCACAAGCTGCGCGAACTGCCGGCGCCGCACTTCACCGCCCCTCAGTGGGAATTGCTCGAGTCGATCGTCGCCCTGCTGCCGCGCGCCGCCGCCGAGTTGATGCTCGTGTTCGGCGATGCAGGCGAGAGCGACTTCGTGCAGCTGACGCGTGCTGCCGTCGATGCGCTCGGCGAGGACGACACCGCAGCCGATATCGCCTATGCGCTCGACGCGCGCATTCGTCATTTGCTGATCGACGAGTTCCAGGACACGTCGATCACTCAATTCGAACTGATCGAGCGACTCATCGCCGACTGGCAGCCGAGTGATGGTCGAACCTTGTTCGTCGTGGGCGATCCGATGCAATCGATCTACCGATTCCGAGAGGCCGAAGTCGGCCTGTTTCTGCGTGCGTGGGCGAGCGGCATCGCGACCTTGTCATTGCAGCGCCTGCAGCTCGCGCGCAACTTCCGCTCGCGACCGAGGCTGGTCGATTGGGCCAACAACGCATTTGTTCGCGTACTGCCAAACGAAAGTGACATGGCGAGCGGCGCGGTTGCATTCGAGCCGTCGGTGGCACATCAATCATCCGCTGCTCCGCCGCCCGAAGCGGTGACGTTCCACGCGTTGCTTGACGGATTGCCGCACGACGAAGCGGCGCGCGTCGTTGGGCTGGTGCAGGGTATTCAGGCGCACGATCCGGCGGCTTTGATTGCGTTGCTGGTCCGTGCGCGCGCGCATCTGGCGCAGATCGTGCCGGCGCTGCGCGAGGCCGGGCTGCGGTTCACCGCAGTCGAGCTCGAACCGTTGCTGGCGCGCCCGTTGATCGGTGACCTGCTCGCATTGACACGTGCGCTCGAACATCTGGCCGACAAAGTGGCATGGCTTGCCGTGTTGCGCGCGCCCTGGTGCGGGCTGACGCTGACTGATTTGTCGGCGCTGGCCGAAGGTGCCTCCAACGCGACGCTGTGGCAACTGGTATGTGATGCATCGCGCCGATCGCAGTTGTCCTCGGACGGCCAGCAACGGTTGACGCGTGTGGCATCGGTTCTCGCGCGAGCGATTGAACTGCGCGGCCGGACTCCACTGACTGAGCGAGTTCGCGAGACGTGGTGGCTGCTCGGCGGTCCGGCGTGCATTTCGACGGCGGCCGATCATGCCGATGCGGAGTCGTATTTCAGTTATCTGGCACAGCACGAGGAGCGCCGGCGCGGCGTTCCCGATGTCGCCGCGTTCGAGGCATCTTTGGTGCGCCTGTATGCCGCCCCCGACTCTCAGGCGACCGACCGGCTGCAGGTGATGACCATTCACAGGGCGAAGGGGCTGGAGTTCGATTACGTGATCGTGCCTGGGCTGGACCGGGTGACGACCGGCGACGACGCGCAGTTGATGCAGTGGCTCGAGCGCCCCGCCGAGTCAGGCCCGAGCGAATTGCTGCTGAGCCCGATCTATCCGCCGGATGCCGACAAGAAAAACGATTCAATTTACTGCTGGATTGAACGATTGCAGCAGCAACGGCAGGCGCACGAAGACGGACGCCTGCTGTACGTCGCTGCCACGCGCGCGCGCGGGCAGCTGCATTGGATCGCGTCCATCCCGATTGTTGACGGTGACGTTTCTCCGCCGCGCGAAAACTCGCTGTTGCAACGGTTGTGGCCGGTGGTGGAAGACGAATGCAGGCGCGCGCTCGCAGCGCGTGTCATCGAAGTCGGCGGCGTTGCAACCTCTCTGCAGACTGCATCGTATGACCAGTCGCTACGAAGGCTGCCCGTGGACTGGACACTTCCGATCGCGCCGCCTGCGGTGGACTGGCGGGATGACGCGCCGTCGGCGGCTGAGCTGGCAGTGGAGTTTTCGTGGGCGAGTGAGACGGCGCGGCGGGTCGGAATGGTCGTGCATCGCTGGCTGCAACGCATGGCCGACGATGCGCTGCTCGGCTGGAGCGCTGCGCAGGTGCAGGCGGTCGCGCCGCATATCGAGCGCGAGCTTGCCGGAGCGGGAATCAGCGGCGACGAACTGAAGGCGGCTCGCAGCCGCGTCGCGCACGCACTGACCAGTGCAATCACCGATCCCCGTGCGCGCTGGCTGCTCGGAGAGCAGAAAG
>JBGSWY010000136.1:0-2685 GCA_041751715.1 Burkholderiaceae bacterium | reverse complement strand
AGTCCGTCGTCTGCTGAAAAGGGTCGAGGCGTTGCGCGACGATCCGCGGCCCGCTGGCTGCGAGAAACTGACCGGTCGCGAGCTCTATCGAATCCGGCAGGGCGTGTATCGCATTGTCTATTCGGTCGACGACGCGGCTGTCGTCATCGAGGTGATCAAGGTGGGGCATCGTCGCGAGGTCTATCGGGCTCCTTGATCGCCAGATCAAGTCGCGCACCACCTGAATCCGCAGGCGTTTACCGCACTGGCGCTGTTGATCGCCGAAAGCGTGCCTGCTAACCAAAGATCTGATGGTGCGGTGGATTCTTAATTTATTGGCGACGGTTCGCAGTGATCACGCCGAGCGTAGCGGCCATCCGAGAATCCCCGTCTTCTCGCACCCGGGGATTTGTAGGTAGGCTAGATTCCCGCGTATGGCCAAGTCTCGCCGCGAACCGTCATCGCCGCGCTGCATAGTGATCGCCGGCCCGAATGGCGCCGGCAAGACAACGTTCGCACGAGACTTCCTGACCACGGAAGTGGACGTCGTGAATTTCATCAACGCCGACTTGATCGCTACTGGACTCTCTCCGCTCAAGCCGGAACATGCCGCGGTCGCCGCGGCAAGAGTGTTTATTGGCGAAATTGATCGGCTGGCCCGCGCCCACGAAACGTTTGCTTTCGAGAGCACGTTGTCCGGTGTTGGTTACGCAAAGCGCCTGCGCAGAATGAAGCGAGAGGGCTATGTGGTGGAGATCGTGTATCTGAAGATCAGCTCGCCGCAGTTAGCTTTGCGGCGCATCGCGGCGCGAGTAAAGCAAGGTGGCCACAACGTGCCACGAACTGACGTACTGCGTCGATTCGATCGGAGTTGGAACAACTTCCGGGAGTTGTATCGACCGCTGGCTGACAAATGGTCTGTGTACGATAACTCCGGCGCCAAACCCAAGCTCTTGGAGCGAGGACCGTGAAAGCCAAGACATCAAAGCCGAAACACGATGACTTTTCCAGAGCCGTTGGGCGATCGTTGCGACGTTCTGCAAAAGAAGCGCGCCGAATTGCGCGTATGCACGGCACGCCCGTTTACATCATGAAGAACGGCAAGGTTGTGGCTGAAAAGCCATAGAGAGCGCCCGAAGCTAACCTTGTCTCGCCGCAAGAAACTCGTCGATAGCCCCTACATCCCGCCGCTCTGTTTTCCAATCCTTCGCGAGTTGCAGGTACAGATCTGCGATGCCTTCGAGCTGCTCGTAGAATCGACTACTTGCCGCCGCTGGTTTGCAGCACCAGCGGCATGCGCTTGCCGTCTTCGGGTGACATGCCCATGAAGTCACCGAACGGCGGATTGCTCTCGATCAGGTTGGTTTGAAAATTCGGAATGATGTCCAATCCAGCTTGACTAGGTAGCCGAAAACTGAACTTGACGCTCTTAGAAGTTGAATGGCCGACCCAGGAGCATCTTTATTTGCCCCTGCTCGACGTCGATCTGTCGGTGGCCTCCATTCGTGACCCGGCTGCTTTCCCTCTTTTGTCCAAGGCTCCGGGTTAAGAATGACCATGACGGCTTACGTCACGCTCGCAGGCCGAGCCGCCGCTCCCGTGAACTCTGGTCCCATCACGTCCTTCGACGAGTACCCGCGATTGACGTCTAGTCCTGTGATGCGCCAGTCGTGCACCGGCAGCGGCAGCGGATGGACCAGGCGCTCGTATGAGCGCATCGGCCACAGCACGCCGAAGCGGCGTACATGCTCGAACGTGTCTACCTCCGCGACCGCACCGCGCGTTCCCGCAAAACCTTCGAGTGTGAAGCGCATGCGGCGCGTGATGTTGTCCGCGCGATCGATGTAGAGCGCCAGGCGATCGGTCGCCACTTTGCCGAGGCCGGGTGAAAGCCACACATTGACCACGTCGCACAGACGTTGGTCCACGTGCTCGGTGCCGGCGAGTTGCATCGGCAAATCTCGATTGGCCAGCCATAGAGGTCCCAACAGGAACAACGCATAGCCCTCTGCAACCAGCGCGGCGGTGTCTTGCGCAGCGGGGTCGCTGCTGAGGACACCGTTGAACCAGACGGCGACTTCGCCTTTTTCGTTAGGCGACTTGCGACTGCGGCGCCATGAAACCTGTTTGCGGCCCAGCGTCCCGGTGTAGGACTGTGCCACGACGCCGGCGGCCGGCATGACGCGCTCTTCCGAGTTGCCGCGAAAGCCTGCATCAACCAGCTCGGGCTGAATGCGATTTATCAGCGGCCGCCACTCTCCGCTGTAGCTGACATTGATATCCGTCAGCGCACCATAGGCAGTCAGGCCATGCGCCTCGGCACTTTCCTGCAGACGCCTGGCCGCTGCAGTCTCGCCCGCTGGCCGTGACGCCAGCGGCAGCGGTGTGCTGCAGCCCGCGAACAGAGGTAGCAACGCCATTCCGAGCGCGGCGCGGCGGGTCAAGCGATACGTCAACATGATGCGGCCTCGAATGGCGAGCGCGACGATAGCAGTCGCACCCGCTGACTAGCCTGGCTTTGGCGCGAGAAAGTGATCGATAGCACCGATATACTGCCGCTCGGCTTTCCAATCCTTCGCGAGTTGCAGGTAAAGATCCGCGATGCCTTCGAAGATCTGCGCTGCCGATGAGTCTTTACCTGAGAACGCCGCCACTTCGCGCATCTCGAATTCCCATCGATGCGCCTTCGGATACATGTCCGGCAAT
>JBGSWY010000135.1:0-18016 GCA_041751715.1 Burkholderiaceae bacterium | reverse complement strand
CAACGCCGGCGGCGCGCTGACGCTCGACTACCGGTTGTTCGAAGGCGTCGATCCATCGCACCGGGTGCTGATCAGCGTACGCGGCGGCCCGCCGCAGATCGTTGCGCCGGGAGCCACCATGGAACTGGGCGCCGAAGCTTTGGCCGATGCACCGAGCGGCTTCAGCGGATTTCTGTCCAGCGGCATCGCGCATATCGCCGGCGGACTCGATCACGTGCTGTTTCTGCTGTGCCTTTTGCTACCGGCGGTGTTGCAGCGCCGGGAGGGCCGATGGATTGCACGCGATCAGGTGCAGAGCGCATTGCTGACCGTGGTCTGGATCGCGACCGCATTCACGATCGCGCATTCCCTCACCCTGGCACTGGCGACGTTCGACGTGATCCGGATTCCGGCGCGCGTGATCGAACCGCTGATCGCGCTGACGATTGTCGCGACCGCGCTGAACAACATCTGGCCGGTGGTGACGCGACGCCTGGCCGTGGTCGCATTTGCGTTCGGCCTGATCCACGGCTTCGGCTTTGCCGAAGTACTGGTCCCGTTGGCGCTGCCGCGCGGCGAGCTGGCGTTGGCGCTGCTCGGATTCAACCTTGGCGTCGAGATCGGGCAGCTCGCGATCGTTGCCGCCGCATTCTTCGTGCTGGCGACGCTGCGCCGGTGGCCGGGCTATCCGCGCTGGATCCTGGCGCTCGGCTCGGCGTTGATTGCAATCATCGCCGCGCTCTGGTTCATCGAACGCGTGTTCGACGTTTCGATCGTCGGCTTCTAGCTGATTCGACTAAGCCGGCTGCGCTATTCGATCCGCCGGCGCTATCAACCCGCGCCCCCGCAGCAACGGCTCCACCACCGGATCGCGCCCGCGGAACGCGCGATATGCGGCACGCGGTTCGAGCGAGTTGCCGGACGAATACACGTACTTCAACAGGCGTGCGGCAACCGCTGCATCGAACGGATTGCCGGCTTCGGAAAACGCGTCATAGCCATCGGCGTCAAGCACCTCGGCCCACATGTACACGTAGTAGCCGGCGGCATAGCTCGAGCTCGAAAACAGGTGCGCGAAGTGCGGCAGCCGGTGCCGCAACACCATTTCGCGCGGCATGCCGAGCCGCGTCAGCTCGGCGCGCTCAAACTCGGAAATATCGACGCCGTCTTCGGACGCCTGCGCGTGTAACGCCATGTCGAGCAGCGCGCATGACGTGTATTCGACGGTTTCGAATCCCTGATTGAAGTGCTGCGCCCGCTGCAGACGCTCGATCAGTTCATCGGGAATCGGTTGGCCGGACTCGACATGCAGCGCATGTTTCTTCAGCACCTCGCGTTCGAGCGCCCAGTGCTCGAACAACTGCGACGGCAGCTCGACGAAGTCGCGCAACACGCGCGTACCGGAGAGCCGCTCGTACGTCACCTGCGAGAGCAGGCCGTGCAGGCCGTGACCGAACTCGTGAAACAGCGTTCGAACATCATCGAGCGACAGCAACGTCGGCGCGCCCTTCGCGAAGTTGTTGTTGTTGACGACGATCGGCAGCACGTCGCCATCGATGCGCGACTGCGATCGATAATGGCTCATCCACGCGCCGCCACGCTTGGTCGGGCGCGCGAAGTTGTCATGCAGAAACACGCCGATCGGATACTCACCGCGCCGCACTTCGTACACGCGCACGTCCGGGTGATAGGCCACGATGTCCGGGCGCCGGACGAACTCGATGCCGAACAGCCGGTGCGCGCAATCGAACGCCGCCTCGACCATCCGGTCGAGGGAGAAATACGGCTTGACCATCGCGTCGTCGATGTCGTACCTCGCCTTGCGCACGAGCTCCGCGTAATAGCGCCAGTCCCACGGGGCAATATCGGCCGGCTCGCGCGCCGTTGAGTCCAATGAGCGCGCCATCGCGCGCAACGCCTCGCATTCTTCGGCCGCCTTTGCCTTGGCCGGCTCCCAAACTCGGGCGAGCAGTTCAGCCACCGCCGCCGGCTTGCCCGCCATGCGGTCGACCAACGCGTACTCCGCAAAGCTCGCATAGCCGTTCAGCCGCGCCTGCTCGGTCCGCAGCTTCAGAATCTCGCGCGCGATCGGGCGATTGTCGTGCTCGCCATCGTTTTCGCCGCGGCGTGTCCACGCATTGAATGCCTGTTCGCGCAAGTCGCGCCGTTCGGAGTGTGTCAAGAACGGAGTTACCAGCGAGCGGCTCAACGTGATTGCCCAGGCCTCGGGATTGCCACGCTGCCCGGCAGCGGTCTTCGCTGCGGCGCGCACCGCATCCGGCAAGCCTTTCAGATCATCTTCGCTGTTCAGCCACAGGCACCATTCGGCTTCATCGGCCAGTACGTTTTGCGCAAAGCTGGTTTGCAGCTGTGCCTGCCGCTCGACGATCTCGCTCAATCTTGCCTTGGCCTTCGATGACAGCCGCGCTCCGGCCAATACCGAGTCGAGATGCAAGCGTTCCAGCAGACGAAGCTGCTCGTCATTCAAGCCCAGCGAAGTGCGCTTCGCATGCAGTTCCTCAAGACGAGCGAACAACTTCTCGCTCAACAGAATATCGTTCTCGTGCGCTGCCAGCCTGGGCGCGACATCGCGCTCGACGGCCTGCAACGCGGGGGACGTTTCAGACGCCGTCAGATTGAAAAACAGTTGCTCGGTGCGCATCAACAGGCGTCCGCTGCGATCGAGCGCGGCGATCGTGTTTTCGAACGTAGGCGCCTCGGGCGCGTTCGCAATGCGATCGATCTCGGCGCGATGCATGGCCATCGCCTCGTCGAAAGCGGGCGCGAAGTGTTCGGCGCGCACGCGCGTGAACGGCGGCAGGCCGAACGGCTCGTCCCAAGGTTGTAACAGTGGATTTTCGCGGTCGGTGGTCATAAGAATGTTGTTGATGCCGGACCGCCAACGATACCGAATCGTGCTCTCGGCCGCGAGCGGCCGGCTATTTCGGCGCAATTCGGCAGGACTTGAGGGCGGGCCGATACGCGATCACGTCACAGAACATTTCGTACGTTTCGCTTTGTAAAGGTTCTTCCTGAACCGGTGAGGGCGCCGCCAAAGTAGCGTTCGTTGGGGGAATCGGAGAGAACAATGAATCGAACGCTAGCTCGGAAGACTGCGCGCTTTCTCTTTGCCGCGACGGTCGCCGCCGGCATTACCGCCTGCGGTGGCGGCGGCGGATCCTCACCGGCACCAGCGCCGGCACCACCGCCTCCATCCGCCGGCCCGACTGCCGACGAAGCCGCACGATTTCTGAAGCAGGCGACCTTCGGACCGACCGATGCAGAAATCGCGAAAGTGCAGTCCATCGGCTACCCGGCGTGGATCGAGGAGCAATTTGCGATGCCGGCCACCGCACATCTGCCGTACGTACAAGCCAACTTCACTGCCGGCCCCAATGTGGCCAACTTCAACTTCATGCAGGACTCGTTCTGGCAGCAGGCGATTCCCGCGCAGGACCAACTGCGGCAGCGAGTCAAGTTCGCGCTCTCGCAGATCGCAGTCGTGTCCGCCGCCGACAACGCGATCGCCGCGTACTCGGACGGCCTGGCCCACTACGCCGATCTGCTCGGGCAACACGCGTTCGGCAACTACCGGCAGCTGATCGAAGCGGTCGCCACAAATCCGATGATGGGCCTGTATCTGTCCCACCTCGGCAACAAGAAAGCGGAGGGCACCGCTGTCCCCGACGAAAACTTCGCGCGCGAGTTGATGCAGCTGTTTGCAATCGGCCTGATCCAGCTGAACCCCGACGGGACCACGGCGCTGGGAAACAATCAGCAGGTCGAGACCTACACCAACGAGGACATCGGCGGCTTGGCGCGCGTATTCACCGGCTGGGGCTGGGCCGCCACAGGAACCACGAACGCAGAGTTTCGCGGCGCGGTAGTCACCGACCCCGGGCGCTTGACCAAGCCGATGAAGATGTACGGCAATTTCCACGAATCCGGCACGAAAGCCTTTCTCGGCTTGACGATTGCGGCCGGCACCAGCGGCGAGCAAAGCCTTGCCCTGGCGCTGGACCGCCTGTTCAACCACGCGAACCTGTGCCCGTTCATAGGCAAGCAGCTGATCCAGCGCATGGTCACCAGCAATCCGAACGCAGCGTACGTCGGACGCGTCTCGGCAGCGTGTGCGAACAACGGTCAAGGCGTGCGCGGCGACATGAAGGCGATCATTCGCGCGATCCTGCTCGACCCAGATGCGCGCGATGCGGCCAAGCTCGCCGATCCGCAATGGGGCAAGGTGCGCGAGCCTGCGCTGCGTCTGGCGCACTGGGGCCGCTGCTTCGGCGCCACGTCCACTTCGGGGAACTGGACCATCCGCAACCTCGATAGCGCAGCGCAGTCGCTCGGTCAGCAGCCCTGGCGCTCACCGTCGGTGTTCAACTTCTACCGGCCGGGCTACGTGCCGCCGAATACCGCGATCGCCACGGCCGGGCTGGTCGCGCCCGAGTTCCAGCTGATCGGCGAAACCTCGGTAGCCGGCTACACCAACTTCATGCAGAACGTTGTGCAGTTCGGCGTCGGCACCGGCGCCCCGCGCGATGTGCAGCCGAATTACGCGAGCGAGATTGCACTGGCCGGAAACGCGGACGCGCTGATCGACCGCGTCAACCGCTGTTTGCTGGCAGGCTCGATGAGCGGCACGTTGCGCAACGATATCCGCGATGCGGTCAATTCGCTCGCGATGACAGGCAACGGCCCATTCAACCGCGTGTACACCGCCGTCCTGCTCGCGATGGCGTCGCCCGACTACCTGGTGCAGAAGTAGGAGAACACGATGACGCTGAGAACTTCACGCCGCGAATTTCTGCGCGCCGCCTCGGCGCTGTCGGTGGCCGGCACCGCCACCCCGTTCGCATTGAACCTGGCATCGATCGGCGCCGCGTCGGCGCAAGCCACCGGCGGCTACAAGGCGCTGGTATGCGTGTTCCTGTACGGAGGCAACGACTCGCACAACACCGTCGTGCCGGTCAGTGCGCCTGCCCACACGACTTATGCGGGAGCGCGCGGCGATCTGGCGTGGCAACCATCGGAACTGATAACGCTCAATCCACTGACCGCGCTGCCCGGCGGGTTGCAGCTCGGGCTGCCTTCGCAGCTCGCGCCGCTGGCGACGTTGTTTGACAACCAGCAGTGCGCGATCGTCGCCAATGTCGGCCCGTTGATCGAGCCGACCGATCGCACCAGCTTCCTTAACAACAGCGTGCAGAAACCGGCCAAGCTTTTTTCGCACAACGACCAGCAGTCGACCTGGCAGGCGTCGGCGCCTGAGGGTGCGACCTACGGCTGGGGCGGGCGCATCGGCGACCTGCTCGCTTCGCAAGACGGCAATAGCACCTTCACCACGATCAACCTGAGCGGCAACGCAGTGTTCCTGAGCGGCCAGCAGATACAGCCGTTCCAGCTGGACGCGAACGCCGGCGCGATCGGCTTCAACGCTATCGTCGGCAACTCGCTCTACGGATCGGGTGCAGGGGCCAACGCACTGCGAACGATCGTGACGCGCACGCACGCCAATCTGATGCAGAACGAGCTGGGCAAGGTCAACCAGCGCTCGATCGACTCGAACGCCGTGCTGTCCACGGCGCTGACATCCAACCCGATACAGCCCGCCCCGCCGGCTCTACCGGTGAACAATTCACTGGCGAAACAGCTGGAGATGGTGGCCAAGGTCATCCACATCCGCAGCCAGCTCGGCGCCGCACGCCAGGTCTTCATGGTGTCGATGGGCGGCTACGACACGCACGCCAACCAGGACGCGACGCATCCGGCCTTGCTGACCCAGCTGGCCGATGCGATCGGCTGGTGGCAAACGACAATCAACCAGCTGGGGATTGCGAACGATGTGACGCTTTTCACGGCATCCGACTTCGGCCGCGCATTGCTGCCGAACAGCGCCGGCTCCGATCATGGCTGGGGCGCGCATCACTTCGTTGTCGGGGGTGCGGTCAACGGCAAGCAGATTTACGGCGCGTATCCGGAGCTGGCCGCGGGCGCTTCGTCCGACGCCGGCAACGGCCGCCTGATCCCGACCACCGCTGTCGAGCAATACGCCGCAACGATGGCCACCTGGATGGGCGTGGCCCGTACCAACCTGCCGGCGATCCTGCCAAATCTCGGCAATTTCCCGCCGCACCCGAATCTCGCGTTCATGACGTAGACAATAATCGGGGTCAGACCCCGATTATCTTTGCGCAGGTATGCTCGCTGCTCCCCGAAATGCTTTACCGGAGTTTGTCAATGAGCACACCGCTTCCTCCATCGACTGCGTTGGTTACGGCGCCGTCCGACTCGTTGGTCACGATCACGCACGTCGTTTATGCGCTGCACACGTTGAGCCTGGTGATCGGCGCCTTTGGCGCGGCAAGCATCGTCGGCGCGTTTTTGTTCGGCTGGCCTTCGATCATCGCGGTGATCATCAACTACGTGAAGCGCGGTGAGGCACGCGGGACGTATCTCGAATCGCATTTCTCCTGGCAGATTCGCACCTTCTGGTGGGCACTTCTGATCGCGGCGATCATCGCGGTGCTCGGGCTCATGCTAGCGATCGTGATCGTAGGGTTCGCGATCTGGATCATCGGCTTCTTCGTGCTGGGCATCTGGGCGATCTATCGCATCGCGCGCGGCTGGCTGCGGCTCAAAGACCGGCAGCCGATGCCGATGTAGCTAGGGCCTGTTCGCCCTGATGTTTTAGGGCGAACAAGCCCTATTACCAGATCGATATCCGTTCGCTTTCCGCCCGCAGCATCGGCGCGTCCGATGCACACTTGAACGCCTTCGCGAATGCCGGCACATTGGCAAGCGGGCCAAGCACCCGATAACGGGCGGGCGAATGATTCCCGGTGCGCAACTGATCGATCAACGCTTCGGTTCTCATCTTGCTGCGCCAGATCGTGGCGTACGACAGGAAAAACCGTTGCTCTGGCGTGTAACCACTGATGCTGGGCGCCGGTTTGCGCGCCAGCGCACGCTGCAATCCGTCGTATGCGATGTTGACTCCGCCCAGATCCGAAATGTTCTCGCCCAGCGTTTGCTCGCCGTTGATCGTCTGCCCGGGCAGCGGTGCGTAGCCCGAGTACTGCTGTGCCACTCTTGCGGCCCGCTCCTTGTAGCGCGCGGTGTCTTCGGCGGTCCACCAGTCGGCCAGATTGCCGACTTCGTTGAATTGCCGGCCGCGATCGTCGAAGTGATGCGTGATCTCGTGGCCGATGACGGCGCCGATGCCGCCAAAGTTGACCGCATCATCGGCGTGCGCATTGAAAAACGGCGGTTGCAGAATCGCCGCGGGGAACACGATCTCGTTCAGGCTGCCGGCAAACGCGTTGACCAGTTGCGCCGAAGTGAACCAGCGGGCGCGATCCACCGGCTTGCCAAGATCGGCGAGGCGCTGCTCGAACTCCCACGCATTTGCACGCAACCAGTTGCCGGCGTAGTCGTCACGCGTCACGTGAAGCCCGTCGTAGGTTTTCCAGCGATCGGGATAACCGATCTTCAGCACCATTCGATCGAGCTTGCCGATCGCTCGTGTCTTGGTGGGCGCGCTCATCCAGTCAAGCTTTTGAATGCGCGCGCGCATCGCGGCTTTGATGTCTTCAACCATTGACACTGCGCGCTCTTTCGCTTCCGGCGAGAACGCGCGGGCCACGTAGAGTTGGCCGAGCCCTTCGGACAATGGCTCGCTGCCGAAATTGCCAGTGATGCGCACGATCACCTGCTCGGCGCGGGGCGGCAGCGCCTGCAGTCCGCGAATCGCACGGCTGCGATAGTCGAAATGAGCGTCGACGTAAGCGGCAGGCAACGCAGGGGCAGCGGCATCGAGCACATGCTGCCGCAAATACTCCTGCCATACCGGCAACGGAGCTTCCACCGCGGCGCGCGCAACCTGCTGCGCAAACTTCGGCGATGCCACGTTGAAGTCCGCGGAGGGTGCAACTCCGAGTGCCGCGAAATATGCTGCCCAGTCAAAGCCCGGCGCAAGCTTCGACAACGACTCGATCGTGTGCAAGTTGTACACCGCATTCGGATCGCGCCGCGCAATGCGCGTCATCGACGCGCGTGCCAGCTCTGTTTCGAACGCAACCACCGGCGCACCCGCCGCCGCTGCATCACTGCCTGTTAATTGCGCGATTCGCAATCGATAGGTGTCGTACGCTTGGCGCAGTTCGAGCGTGCGCGCATCGTCGCGAAAGTAGTCGTCGCGATCAGGCAGGCCCAGCCCCGATTGATTGAGCACGAAGATGTAGCGGCGCTTGTCCTTCGCATCGGGCTGCACCGACACGCCTAACGGCGCCGCGATTCGATGGCGCGCGAGCAGCGCCAGAAGCGCGGGCAACTGCGCTCGATCGTTCAGCGCATCGATCTGCGACAGCAACGGCGCCAGCGGCGCAAGTCCGCGCTTCTCGATCGCCGGCAGATCCATGCCGCTCGCGTAGTACTCGGCCGCCAGCCGCTTGCCCGGTGTGTCGAGCTGCTCGGGCGCCTTGGATGCTTCATCAAGTGCCAGTTGCACTACACGCCGGCTCTCGTCGCGCAGATCGTCGAAGCTGCCGATACGCGCGCGGTGCGCCGGCATCGTCGTGCTTGCCTGCCACTTTGCATTGACGTGGCGGTCGAAGTCAGCGCAGGCGCCGACATCGCTCGATACCCCGGAAAGGTCCAATCCCGGCGCCGCGACCGCCGCGCCGGAGAGTGCTGCCAGTGAGCAGAACAGGAAGATTCTCGGCATACGCATGTCGAACACTCGCAATCGTCATCGTCAGGACGCGGCGCAAGACAATACGCCACGCGGCAACTCTAGGGCCGCCGCCGGGCGGGAACGTTCCATGCCACGCCGCAGTGCGGATTGAGACGATGGACTCCCGGTGTTACCCTCGCGCCGCTCGCGCGTTCTTGTTCTGAAGAAAGCGAGTTACCCGCCGACCACGCTCACAAGGCGCCGAGGTTGCAAATGCTGCTGCCGGCCAAACAATCGACGTCCAGCGGCCTACTCCAAGAACACGATTTTTGGCAGGAGCTTGAATGAACGCCCCCCTACCCGAAGCCGTCCGCCGAGCGCTGACGGAAGTCACCCTCGACGACAAGTGGACCCTGGACCGCGGCCGCGTGTACATGAGCGGCACGCAGGCGCTGATTCGCCTGACGATGCTGCAGCATCAGCGCGACCAGCTTGCCGGACTCAATACAGCGGGTTTCATCACCGGTTATCGTGGCTCACCGTTGGGCGGCGTCGATCAAACCGCGGTGCGCGCGAAAAAGCATCTCGAAAGGCACAACGTTCGATTCCAGCCCGGAATAAACGAGGACCTCGCTGCCACCACCGTATGGGGCACGCAGCAGGTCAACATGTACGAAGGCGCGAAGTACGACGGCGTGTTTTCGATGTGGTACGGCAAGGGCCCGGGCGTCGATCGCTGCGGCGACGTGTTCAAGCACGCGAACGCGGCGGGCACCAGCAAGCATGGCGGTGTGCTGGCGGTAGCAGGCGACGATCACGGCGCGAAGTCATCGACCCTGCCACATCAATCCGATCACATCTTCAAAGCCTGCATGATTCCGGTGCTGTTTCCCGCGTCGGTGCAGGAATATCTGGATCTTGGCCTGCACGGCTTTGCGATGAGCCGTTATGCCGGCGTGTGGGTCGGCATGAAGACGGTGACCGAAGTGGTCGAAGCGTCGGCCTCCGTGATGGTCGATCCCGAGCGGCTCGACATCGTGTTCCCGAGTGATTTCATGATGCCGCCCGACGGGCTGAACATCCGCTGGCCCGATGGTGCGCTCGAGCTCGAAGCGCGGCTGCTCGACTACAAGCTGTACGCCGCACTCGCGTATTGCCGCGCCAACAAGCTGAACCACACGGTGATCGATTCGCCGCATGCGCGATTCGGCATCGTCGCCAGCGGCAAGGCTTATCTGGATACGCGGCAGGCGCTGTCCGATCTCGGGCTCGATGAGCAAACGTGCAAGGACATCGGCATTCGGTTGTTCAAGTGCGGCATGGTGTGGCCGCTCGAAGCGACCGCGGTGCGCTCGTTCGCCGAAGGGCTGGAAGAAATCCTGGTGGTCGAGGAAAAGCGCCAGCTGCTCGAGTACGCGCTAAAGGAAGAACTGTTCTCGTGGATCGGCACCGGCAAGCGGGTGCCGCGCGTGATCGGCAAGTTCGACGAAAAGGACGGCGGCGAGTGGGCCGTACCGCAAGGCAACTGGATCCTGCCGGCGCATTACGAATTTTCGCCGGCGATCGTCGCGAAAGCGATCGCGCAGAGGATCGGCAAGTTGGAGTTGCCGGCCGAGATTCGCGCGCGCATGCAAATGCGCCTCGCGATCATCGATGCGAAGGAAAAAGCGCTCGCGGTGCCGCGCGTCGTCACCCAGCGCACGCCGTATTACTGCTCGGGCTGCCCGCACAGCACGTCGACCGTGGTGCCCGCAGGCTCGCGTGCGATGGCCGGCATCGGCTGCCATTACATGGCGATCTGGATGGATCGCAACACCAGCACGTACACGCAGATGGGCGGCGAAGGCGTGCCCTGGATCGGGCAGGCGCCGTTCACCCATGAGAAGCACATCTTTGCGAATCTCGGCGACGGCACGTACTACCACTCGGGCTCGCTCGCAGTACGCGCTGCGGTCGCCGCCGACGTTTCGATCACGTACAAGATTCTGTTCAACGACGCAGTCGCGATGACCGGCGGCCAGCCGCACGACGGGCCGCTGACGGTGCCGGCGATCACGCAGCAGATGGCCGCCGAAGGCGTGCGCAAGATCGTCGTTGTCACTGATGAGCCGCACAAGTATCCGAAAGATGCCGGCTTTGCCGCAGGCGTCACCGTGCACCATCGAGACGAGCTCGATCGCATTCAGCTCGAGTTGCGCGAGCACCAGGGCGTGTCGGTCATGGTCTACGACCAGACTTGCGCATCGGAGAAGCGGCGCCGACGCAAGAAGAACACCCCAGAGAAAACACATTTTCCCGACCCGGCACGCCGAGTTGTCATCAACGAGCTGGTGTGCGAAGGCTGCGGCGATTGCAACCTGAAGTCGAACTGCCTGTCGGTCGAGCCGCTGGAAACGGAGTTCGGACGCAAGCGCAAGATCAATCAGTCGAGCTGCAACAAGGATTACTCGTGCCTGAACGGTTTCTGCCCGAGCTTTGTTACGGTGGAAGGCGGGCAGTTGAAGAAGGGCAAGTCGGCCACGGCTGCAAACATTCCCAACCTGCCGCTGCCAACAGTGCCATCGTTGCGAGCGCAAGGCACGTACGGCATCGTGATTACCGGCGTCGGCGGCACGGGCGTGGTGACCATAGGACAACTGCTGGGCATGGCCGCGCACCTGGAAGGCAAGGGACTCTCGGTGCTCGACATGGCGGGTCTGGCGCAGAAAGGCGGGGCAGTGTTTTCACACGTGCAGATCGCGCCGACGCCCGAAGATTTGTACGCGACCCGCATCGCGATGGGCGATGCCGATGTCGTGCTCGGCTGCGATCTGATCGTCACCACCAGCAATGAGGCGCTGTCGAAGATCAGGACGGGTCACACGATGGCGGTCGTTAACTCCGCTGAATCGCCGACCGCGGATTTCGTGCGTAACCCGAACTGGCAGTTCGGCACTCCGAATCTTGCGAACCAGATACGTGACGCGATCGGCGACGGCGAGTGTGCATTCGTTGATGCCAATGCGCTGGTGACGGCGTTAATGGGCGACGCGATCTACACCAACCCGCTGATGCTCGGCTACGCCTGGCAAAAGGGCTGGATTCCGCTGGCGTACGAGACGCTGCAGCGCGCGATCGAGATCAACGCGATTGCAGTGGACGCCAACAAGAAGGCATTTGAGTGGGGCCGCGCCGCTGCGCACGACGTCGAAATGGTCAAGCGCATCGCATTCCCGGACAACGTGGTCGAGATGAAGCGCGTTTCCAACACGCTCGACGAGATCGTTGCCACGCGCGCCGACTTCCTGACCGACTATCAGAACAGCGCGTACGCGAAGCGTTATGCCGACCTGGTCGAGCGCGTGCGCAAGGTCGAATCGGACCGGCTGCAGTCGACGCGCGTGACCGAAGCGATCGCGCGCTTCTACTTCAAGCTGCTCGCGTACAAGGACGAGTATGAAGTCGCGCGGCTGCACTCCGATCCGGCGTTCCGCGCGAAGATCGCGTCGCAGTTCGACGGTGATTACAAGCTGAATTTCTACATGGCGCCGCCGATCATCAGCAAGCCCGATCCGGCCACCGGCAAGGTCGCGAAGATGCGCTTCGGCCCGTGGATGATGTCGGCGTTCTCACTGCTGGCACGACTGAAATTCCTGCGCGGGTCGGCGTTCGACGTGTTCGGCTACACGGCCGAGCGCCGCGCCGAGCGCAGATTGATCGGCGAGTACGAAGCCACCGTCGAGGAAATTCTGGCGCGGCTGTCTTCCGACAACCACGAGCTCGCGCTGCAGTTGGCCAGTATCCCGGACGATATTCGCGGTTACGGTCACATCAAGGACGGAAATTTGAAAGTCGCTCGCATCAAGTGGGATGAGCTGCTGGCGCGGCTGCGGGGGCAAGTGAAGGCGCAGGTCATCAACATCGCGCCGCGAGCGGCATGACGTTGGTCTTCAATTAGGCGCACAGCGATGACCGCGCTATCGAGTCGGCGGATCGCTTTCGAACAATCCGGCGAGGCGCCCTAGATATGTCGGTTCGGCCAGGCGACTATCGAGCGTGGCGCGTTGCTCAGCAGTCAGGCTCCGGCGAAAATCGAGCAGCTTGTCTGCGGTGCGTAAACGAAACTCGAATGCTTTGTCGCTGATCGCCTTTTGCGTCGCGCGAATGTCTTCGGCGTCTTGCGCCGAGCGAAACGCGTCTATTGCGCGCACGCCATCGGCGCGCTGCACGTTGCGCAGTATCACTTGATCAGCAGCGACGGCACGCCGTAGCTGCATCAGACGATCAGCTTGCGCATCGTCGAGCTGAAGTTGCCGAATGAAGTAACCGGCCTCACCGCGCGTGGCGGCGAGCTTCGCCTGCGTGTAGAAGAAGGCACCTGCCCCGCCGACATTCATCGCCACCGAGGCGGCGAGCACGACCCAAACCCATGGCTTCATCTCAGAGCCCCGTTCCGCTCAGCCCGCCCGCGGCGGTGAGCTCGGACCGCAACGCCGCGGCATCGACGTAAGCCGTTGCGACTGCAATCTGCAATCCGGTCCACGCGCCTTGCAGCCCACACGCCAGAACGATCGCTGCCGCTGCGGCCCATCGGGCCGCGCGCCATGCGCGTGGCCTCATCTTGTCGCGCGTGATACCCGCCGCGGATAACGGCAATTGCCCCACTATCCGCTTCGCTTCCAACTCGTCGATTGCTTGCGCAGCCGGCTGCCGGATCGCTAATAACGCTTGCAGCAGTTCGGGATCGGCTGCTAGCCGAGTTTCAAGAGCTGCGCTGTCTGGTTCACTGAGTCGCCCATCGAGCCAGGCCGCCACGAGGTTTGCATCCAGCCCCGTCGCTGTCGCGCGAGGCGCGTGCAGTTCGAGTGCGCGCAGGATTTCTTCGGATCGGTTATTCGACATGGTCTCGATCTCCGTGAAGCCGCAAGCGCACGATGGCTTTGTGATGCAGCGACCGCACCGTTTGCGGCTCGATGTTAAGCGCCGCCGCCACTTCTTTGACCTCGTAGTCGAGCTCGTACAGCATGCGCAGGATCAGTATCTGGCGCGGCGTCAGCACGCCCGGCGGCAGATCGAGCGCGGCTGCCGCCTGCGGATCGTTGGCGGCAGCTTCGAGACTGTTGAGATCGACGTCGATCGTCGGCAGGTTCGACTTGCGCAAATGATCGATCGCAACACCGGTCGCGATCACGCGCAGATACGTCGATAGTTGCGCCCGCTGCGGATCGAAGCGTCGCAACACCCGAAAATCGTCTTTGCACAAGCGAACGAATACATTCTGCACGACATCCCGCACATCATCTTCGCGTCCGCCCCGGCCCAGTTGCCGCGCCACGATCGAGCGGACTACCGGCAACGCGTCGCCCACGAACGATCGCCATGCCGCGG
Source organism: Burkholderiaceae bacterium (assembly GCA_041751715.1). Taxonomy (GTDB): domain Bacteria; phylum Pseudomonadota; class Gammaproteobacteria; order Burkholderiales; family Burkholderiaceae_F; genus JACCZX01. The sequence continues at coordinate 3,993 of JBGSWY010000135.1, read as the reverse complement.
CATCGCCTGCCACCAGGCGCGCGATGTCAGCTTCGATCAAGGCTTCGCTTTCGGCCGTGACATCGAGTATTCGAGCGGGTTGGCGATAACATCCCCGCCGAACTCAGATTGCAGCGGGGATGTTTCGGCCGCGCGATGCGGATAAGCGGCTATCACAGACTCCGGACGCACGTGGTGCGGCGTGAAGATGATCTCTATCTCCAATAGCAGCCTCTCGAAGATTCGGGCGCCGCTTGCGGCCGCGGTGATTGTGCTCGTCGGCGCGTGCGGAAGCTCGTCGAGCGATTCGCCCGACGTTCCACCTCCGGTCACGCCGCCACCGGTCACGCCCCCACCAGTCACTCCACCTCCCGTCACGCCACCGCCGGCTCCGCCTGTCGGTCAACCGTTGCTGATCATCGGCCCAGATGCCAATGGCTCGGTTGCCAATCAGCCGGCCGATTGGACACCCGCGGCCGGCGTCTGGAACGGTAAAGGCGCCAGCTTTCATGCCGCAAGTCGACAGATCGCCTTCGAAAGCCTGCGCGAAGACATTCGCGGCGGCTCGATCGAGCCCGCTGCCGGAACCATTCAAGCGACCGGTGTGACGCGCTACTTCGTCTCAGGCCCCGGCACCGGAACGCTCGATGTCAGCGGCACCACCGTCATTTACGTCGCCGATGATCAGGGAAAAGGCGCGCGTTGCATCGGCTGCGTTGACATCGTCGACGGGCAGGCCGGCGCCGAAATTTATCGTGTTCAGCCGAACGGCTCGGCAGCATCGTCGGCGATCGTGCGGCAAGCGGGCGCGGCGGTTCACGCCAATCGTAATAAGGATCTGCCGGTCTGGCATCCGAACGGCCAGTGGCTGATCGCGGCGATCGAGATGCCGCGCCACGCGTTGACGCATCACATCGGCAACGGCGAAATCGGGCTCTTCACTGACCTGTGGGCGATTTCGATCGATGGCCGCGTATGGGTGCAGCTCACAGACTTCGCGGCGAACTGGCCGTTCGGCGATCCGGTCGCGGTGACTCCGTTCGCGTGCGCTGATACGCCGAATTGCGCGGCGGGTTGCCAGTATCGCGCAGCGGCTGTCAGCCCGTTCGATGCGTACTCGTGCAGCGCGCCCGGCGCGCCACCGCCGGCCTCGGGAATCATGCGGCCGGCGCTGTCGCACGCGCTGTCAGGCACTGCGCCAAACTCGGCGAAGTTGATCTTTGCCGAGCGTGTAGGCCTGTCACCGACATACGTGTGGGGTGGCGTGCTGCAGCTCGCAGCGGCCGATCTGATTCTGCAGAATGGCCTGCCGGCGCTCGTCAACTACGAACGCAATTTGACACCGAGTCCGGCCAGTCCGTCGGGTCGCGGGCTCTGGAGCAATCCGGGTGGCAATACCGTCATCGGCGCCGGCTACGAGACGTGGGGATTTTCGCCCGACGACTCGCTGCTCGCGCTGGCATCCGACGTGTTTCTCTCGACTTCATCGCCGAGCGTGATGCGCAGCGTCTCACCCGGCAGCCAGGCCTTCGTCGATGCGCTGACGTGGTCGTGGCGCAGCGGCAGCACGCTGACCAACGTCACCGCGTTCGACACGCTGGTCTATCCGTACGCCGACAACGGCGCTCCGTCTCCGGTCAGCAAGTACGGGCACTGGGAAGAGCCGATCGTCCTCTCGAATACCACGAGCCGGCAGTACATCGCATTCGCGTCGAGCGCGAATTTATCGCCGCCGTGGAATCCTGCGGCGTCCGCGAGCACCTTCGGGCTCGAGACCTGGGTGATGCGCGCCGATCGTTCGGCGCCCGCGCAGAAGATCACGCGCTTCAACGAATCACGCCCGAACACGAACGCTTATCCGACCGCTGCCGACGGATCGACCCTGTTCTTATCGGTCGTCCCGCAGATCGCCGGGGGCAATCCACCCGGCGCGATTTATCGCCTGCTGATTGCAGAGCCGTGATTACCCATACACGAGAGAGAAATTCGATGCACTCACACCACCGGATTGCACTTGCTGCGGCAATCGCCGTGGGCGCGCTCGCGTGCGCCGCTGCCGAGCCACCTCGAACCGCCGCGCAAATGGCTGAGTCTCAACTGTGCCGCGGGCACAGCGAGTGCGCAGGGAAAAATCCGCGAATCAAGCGCATCACGATGCTGCAGCAACAGGGCGCTCGGCCGCGCTTCGCACCTTCGGGCGACTTGGTGGCGTTCGACCGCAAGAACGAAGACGGCTATTACGACGTCTACATTTCCGCTTTGAACGGACGAATCGTTCGCAGCGTGACGGCGGAGGCCGGCCGATTCCCACGCAACAACGGAAATCCGGTGTTTCATCCGTCCGGACGCTTCCTCGTTTTCATCTCGGAAGAAAGCGAACATTTTCTGCCCCGCACCAAGTACCTGGGTGATCCCGGCATGGGATTGTTCTGCAACCTGTGGGCGATCGATCTGGACACTGGCCGCTTCACCAAGCTCACCAATGCTCCGATCAAGCGCTCGGTGGCGACGGCATTCCCACCGTCGCCACCGTCAACCCGCACTTCAGCCGCGACGGCCGTCATCTGATCTGGACCGAGCGTTACGCCGAGGGCGGCAATCACAACTGGGGGCGCTGGCGCATCAAGATGGCCGAGTTGGTGATCAAAGGCGACCGGGTGTCATTGACCGATGAACGCGTTGCGTTCACCCCGCGCATAGGCAATTACGTTACTTTCATGGGCGAACTCGAGTCCGGCGAGTGGCTGGTGGCTGGAAACCTCGACAGCCAGCATGAATACGGAATGGATGTCTACAAGCTCGATGCGGACAAGCGCCGTGCCGAAAATCTGACCAACACGCCGAAGCATTGGGAAGAAGACGTCTCGATCGGGCCCGGGGGTGCGCTTGTTTACATGAGCAATCGCGACTCACGCCATAAGCTCGACTTCAACAATGCCAGTTGGCCGTCGCAGAAGATTCAGCGTGATTACTACCGGATGCGCGCAGACGGCTCCCAGCACGAGCGGCTGACTTACTTCAACGATCCTTCGGCGCCCGAGTTTGCAGGCGGCGATGCACTGGTCGCCGCATCCGACTTCAGCCCCGACGGCCGCTACCTGGCGGACATCTACGGAGTGGATAGCGGCACGCGTCGCTGCAAGGTTGATCTGGGTATTGTTCTGATCGAGTTTGATCGTCCACAGTAATCGCGCCGACCCTGCTCACGGCTTCACCGGCTCCTGCACGATCGGCTCAGGCGGAGGCGGCTCGTTCGGCAGTTGCGCCAGGGTGCTGTCCCATACTTCATCGTTGGTGTCGGTGAACCGCAGCCGCACCGGCAGCCACTGAAACTCCGGCGCCATCCAGATCTCGACTCTGCGTTTCGCGTCCGGCCCACGCTTGCGGTCGATCTTCAACGTCATTACATCGGTGCCGTCGATGCGCGTGGCTTCGAATCCTTCGACCACGAACGAGTATTTCTCGACATCGCGGCGGGCAACCGAAAATGTCACTTCGGAGCCGGGCGCGAAGCGCCACGGATACGCCTGCGCCAGCAGCGGCAGATGAAACTGCAGCGACAACGGATCCTGCGTGCCTTCGCCGAAGAACATCGGCTGTCCGGCACCGCGGCCGACAAAGCTGACGGCGTTGATCTTCCAGTCAAAATCGGCGCGCAATTCACGATTCGCAATCTCGATTTTCTCGATGTAGTTGTCCGGCGCAATGCCGAACGGCTTTAGCGTTCCGCTCGAGCGCAGATCGAGCAATCCGGACGGATCGACGGTGCGCAGCCACAACTCGTAAGTCGCTTTGTCGGGGTCGATCGACCAGTCGACGTAGGTCAACGCAGTGATGCCTAGCAAGCGTGTGTAAGTCGTGCGATAGACGATGCGGCCCTTGGTCGGCAACGCTTGCGCACCCGGTGGCAGCGTCGATGCATCGGCGATCGGCGCAACGGGCGGCTCGACCACTGATGGTGGTGCAGGTGGCGGCGGCGCCTCCGGCGGTGCAGGCTCGACGGCTGGCGCGGGC
>JBGSWY010000134.1:0-4170 GCA_041751715.1 Burkholderiaceae bacterium | reverse complement strand
TTGACGATTCCTGCGTTCATCCTGCTGGTGGCGGCGTATGTGCCGGGCACCCGCATCAAGCGCGCGGTCGGGCATCCGATGGTGCTCGGCGTAAAACTGTGGGCCACGGCGCATCTGCTGGCCAACGGTGCGCTGGCCGACCTAGTGTTGTTCGGTTCGTTCCTGGTGTGGGCGGTGTTCAACTACGCCGCCGCAAAGCGGCGCGACCGCGTAGCGGGAAAAGTCTATCCCGCCGGTCCGGTGTCGCGCGATGCGATTGCCGTAGTCGTCGGGCTCAGCGCATGGGGTGCGTTCGCGTTCTGGCTGCACGGTCCTTTGATCGGAGTGCGGCCATTTGGGTAGAAAGTAAAGTGTCAACTGCTATCCGCAGCTATCGATACGCGCCTCAGCGACTGACCAAGCACTCGAGCAACATGCATCGCCTCGCGCGTACCGGAGGCGCGAGTGCCGTCTGCGATTTGATGGCGGCAACTGGTGCCGTCTGCAACGATCAAGGTGTCTTCATCAGCATTGCGCACGGCGGGCAGCAGCGACAGCTCGGCCATTTTCATCGAGATGTCGTAGTGCGCGGCTTCGAAGCCGAACGCGCCCGCCATTCCGCAGCAGCCCGAATCGACCACGTCGACCTGCAGGCCGGGGATCAGCTTCAGCACCTCGACTGCCGGCGCCAATGCGTCGAATGCTTTCTGATGACAATGACCGTGAATCAGTGCGCGCTTTTGCGGCAGCGGGGCGAGATCTAAACGAAGACGCCCGGCGCGATGTTCGCGCGCGAGGAATTCTTCGAGCAGCAGTGCATTGGCTGCCAGGCGGTGCGCTGCCTCGCCCAGGCCCATCACCAGGAACTCGTCGCGCATCGACAGCAGGCACGACGGCTCGAGACCGATGATCGTCGCACCGCGCTCAACGTACGGCATAAGTGCTGCGAGCGTGCGCCGCGCTTCGGCCTTCGCCAGATCGACCATGCCGGTCGCCAGGAACGTACGGCCGCAGCACAACGGGCGACGAATACGATCGGCCGGCAGCGCTATGTGCACGGTGTAACCGGCTGCTTCGAGCACCCCGAGCGCATCGTGCGCGACTTCGGGCTCGAAAGCGTTGTTGAAGGTGTCGGCGAACAGCACAACCTCACCCGCATCGCCGTGACACTGCGGCTCGACGCTGCCATCGGCGTTGATCGGATAGACCAGCCCCGCCAGGAACGTGTCGATGCGCCACGATGGCAGCGAGCGCTGGGCGGCGAAGCCGAACCATTTTTCAGAGAGCTCGGCGGCGCGAGGCAATCGGTTGCGCAGATTAAACAGCCACGGCAAGCGCGCGCCCCAGTGCGCGTAGTGCGGCAGGTAGGCAATCAACCGGTCCTTGATCGACAGGCCGCGCCGCCGGTGATAGTGATGCAGGAACTCGATCTTCATCTTCGCCATGTCGACGCCGGTCGGGCACTCGCGGCGGCAGCCCTTGCAGCTGACGCACAGGTCGAGCGCGTCGCGCACCTCATCCGATGCCAGGCCGCCGTCAAGCTGGCCGGATAGCGCCAGGCGCAGCGTGTTCGCACGCCCCCGCGTCAGATGCTCTTCGTCGCGCGTGACGCGAAAGCTAGGGCACATCGTGCCGGCGTCGAACTTGCGGCAATGCCCATTGTTGTTGCACATCTCGACGGCCTTGCCGAAGCCGTGCGCGGGGTCGCCGCCGGTGCCGGGCGATGTCAGCGTTTCAGTCGACGGATCGTTCTGCACGTCCCATGCCGACCAGTCCAGCGCGGTCTGCAGCGGCCGTGTCTGGTAGCCGGGCGGGTAGCGAAACAGCCGCGCGTCGTCCATCTTGCTCGGCTTGACGATCTTGCCCGGGTTCATCAGGCCATCGGGATCGAACAGCGACTTGATTTCTTCGAACGCGCGCGTCAGGCGCGGGCCGAACTGCCACGCGACCCATTCGCTGCGCACCAGCCCGTCGCCGTGCTCGCCTGAAAACGCGCCCTTGTATCCGCGCACCATCATGGCCGCTTCTTCCGCGATCAAGCGCATTTTCCGTGCGCCGTCTTTCCGCATATCCAGTATCGGCCGCACGTGCAAGGTCCCGACCGATGCGTGCGCGTACCAGGTACCGCGCGTGCCGTGTTTCGCGAACACTTCGGTCAGGCGCGCGACGTAGTCGGCCAGGTGTTCGAGCGGTACTGCACAGTCTTCGATAAACGACACCGGCTTGCCGTCGCCGCGCATGCTCATCATGATGTTCAGGCCGGCCTTGCGCACTTCCCACAAAGACTTCTGCGCCGCCGCTTCGGTCATGCGAACGACTTGATTCGGCAGGCCGAGATCGGCGATCAGTGTGACCAGATCGTCGAGCTTCCTCAGCGACGACTGCGCATCTTCCTCGGAGAACTCGACCAGCAGGATCGCTTCCGGCTCGCCGATCAGCGCTGCTTCGATCACGGGCTGAAACGCCGGATTGCCACGCGCGAGGTCGATCATCGTGCGATCCACCAGCTCGACCGCCGACGGACCGAGCGTGACGATGTGCTGCGCGCACTGCATCGCGCGATACAGCGTCGGAAAATTGACGACGCCCAGAATGCGATGCGCCGGCAGCGGCGCAAGCTGCAACGTCAGCGCGCTGGTCCATGCCAGCGTGCCCTCGCTGCCGACCAGCAGGTGCGCAACATTGACGCTGCCGTCGGCAGTGTACGGACGCTCGCTCTGCGGCAGGAAAATGTCGACGTTGTAGCCGCCGACTCTGCGCATCACGTTCGGCACATGACGCTCGATTTCGTCCCATTCGCGCACGGCAATACTGCGCAGCTCTTCGAGCAGCTTGTTGATGCGAGGCGATCCAGTCGACATTTCGGCTTCCGGCCCGAACCAGGCTTCGGTGCCATCGGTCAGAAGTGCATCGATCGCGAGCACGTTGTGCACCATGTTGCCGTAGGCGATCGAGCGCGAGCCGCATGAGTTGTTGCCGGCCATACCGCCGAGCGTGCACTGCGCCGACGTGCTGACATCGACGGGAAACCACAGTCCGTGCGGGCGCAGCCAGGCGTTCAGTGCATCGAGCACGATGCCGGGCTCGACGGTAACGGTGCGTGCGTCCTTGTCGAACGACACCACGCCGTTCAAGTGCTTGCTGTGGTCGATCACCAGTGCGGCACCGACGGTCTGTCCGCATTGAGAGCTGCCGGCACCGCGCGGCAGCATCGGCACACGCAAGTCGCGGCAGATGTCGATCGCGGCACAGACGTCTTCCTGCGTCTTCGGAATCAGCACGCCGACCGGCTCGATCTGATAAATCGATGCATCGGTCGAGTAGCGCCCGCGCGACGCGCGATCAAACAGCACCTCGCCCTGCACCGCGCCACGCAGCCGGCTCGCGAGTTCACTGTCCGTCCGCGGCGGATGGAAAACCAGCGGTTGCGCGAGGCGATCGTTCATGCACGACCAATATAGCCGCGCTTGCGGCAGATGGGCACGGTTCGTTACGATCGTTCGTTACAGTGCGGCTTCAACGAAAGGCTTTCCGATGCTCGAACTCGACAGTCACCCCTCAGGCCGCCACTTTCTGCAGATCCCGGGTCCTACGAATGTGCCGGATCGCGTGCTGCGCGCGATCGATCGGCCGACGATCGATCATCGTGGGCCCGAGTTCGCGGCGCTCGGCACGGCAGTGCTGGCTGGTATCAAGCGCGTGTTCCAGACTGAACGCGACGTGGTGATCTATCCGGCGTCGGGCACCGGCGCCTGGGAGGCGGCGCTGGTCAACACCTTATCGCCGGGCGATCGCGTGCTGATGGCAGAGACCGGCCACTTCGCAACGCTATGGAAGAAGCTCGCCGAGCGGCTGTCGCTGATAGTGGACTTCATTCCCGGCGATTGGCGCCAGGGCGCGAATCCGGCGGAGATCGAAAAGCGATTGCGCGCGGATACAGCGCACCAGATCAAGGCGGTGTGTGTCGTGCATAACGAAACGGCGACCGGCGTCGTGAGCAACGTGCATGCAGTGCGTGAGACGCTCGATCGCGTCGGGCATCCCGCCTTGTTGCTGGTCGATACGATCTCGTCGCTGGGCTCGATCGACTACCGGCATGACGAGTGGGGCGTCGATGTCACCGTCGGCGGCTCGCAAAAAGGATTGATGCTGCCTCCCGGGTTGTCGTTCAACGCAATCAGCGCGAAGGCG
>JBGSWY010000133.1:0-4783 GCA_041751715.1 Burkholderiaceae bacterium | reverse complement strand
TCGAGACGGACGATGACTCGATCGGCGGCCACTTCCTGCATCTGCTGCACGGGCGCGCGCCTTCCGAGCTGTGGACGCGCTCGATGCACACGTCGCTCAACCTCTACGCGGAGCACGAGTTCAACGCGTCAACGTTCACCGCGCGCGTGGTCGCCGGCACCGGCAGCGACCTGTACTCGGCGATCACCGCAGCGATCGGCGCATTGAAAGGTCCGAAGCATGGCGGCGCCAACGAGTTTGCGTTCGACACGATCGGCCGTTACGACAATCCGGACGAGGCTGAGGCAGACATCGTCAAGCGCGTCGCCGACAAGCAGGTGATCATCGGCTTCGGTCATCCCGTCTACACGACTTCCGATCCGCGCAACGAGATGATCAAGGAAGTCGCGCGCGAGTTGTCGGCCGATGCCGGCAACATGAAGCTGTTCGACATCTCGGCGCGTGTCGAACAGGTGATGATGCGCGAGAAGAAGATGTTTCCGAATCTCGACTGGTACAGCGCCACCAGCTACCACATGATGGGCGTGCCGACGGCGATGTTCACGCCGCTGTTCGTGATTTCACGCACCAGCGGGTGGAGCGCGCACGTGATCGAGCAGCGCATCGATAACAAGATCATCCGGCCGAGCGCGAATTACACAGGGCCGGACGATATAAAGTTCGTGCCTATCGAGAAGCGGAAGTGATGTCGCTCGATCGCTCACTGCTGACCGCGCTGGCGCTTGCTCTGTGCTGGAGTCCGCCGTCGGTGCAGGCGAGCAACACGGCGCCGACACGCAGCTTTACGACCGACTGGCTGTGTGACAACGGGCGTTTGCTCCGCTTCAACTCTCATCCGCGGCGCGCAGAAACCGACGCACAGCTGACGTACATCGGCAGTCGCGTCGAAGTCTTCGGGACCCCCGCCGCTTCCGGCGTCCGCTATGAGAACAAGGACGGCAAGGTGGTTTGGCACAGCAAGGGCGACGAAGGCCAGCTGACGTTCGATCCGCTGCTTTCGGAGCCGATTACGTGCAGGCTGAAGCCAGCTCGCGCCGACAGCAAGTCCCAACCCAATAGATGAACGAAACAACGGAATGAGCGCCCACATCAGCAACGTTCGCCCGAAGCCCGACAAGGTGCTGGTCGACATCGTCGATTACGTGACCAAGTACAGGATCAGAAGCAGTCAGGCGTACGAAACGGCACGCTACTGCCTGATGGACACGCTCGGTTGCGGATTCGAGGCGCTCGAATATCCGGCCTGCACCAAGCTGCTGGGACCCGTGGTACGCGGCACGATCGTGCCGAACGGAGCAAGAGTTCCCGGGACACAGTTCCAGCTCGATCCGGTCAAGGCTGCGTTCGATATCGGTGCCATGATTCGCTGGCTGGACTTCAACGACACGTGGCTGGCGGCCGAATGGGGCCATCCTTCGGACAACCTGGGCGGCATTCTTGCCACAGCAGACTGGCTGTCACGCAGCGCGGTTGCTGCCGGCAATGCGCCGCTGACCGTCAACGACGTACTGACCGCGATGATCAAAGCGCACGAGATCCAGGGCTGTATCGCACTGGAAAATTCGTTCAACAAGGTCGGACTCGACCACGTTGTGCTGGTCAAGGTGGCGTCCACCGCGGTGGTCGCGCACATGCTCGGCCTGTCGCGTGACGAAATCATCAATTCGTTGTCGCTTGCGTGGGTCGATGGGCAGTCGCTGCGCACTTACCGGCATTCGCCGAATACCGGCTCGCGCAAGAGCTGGGCCGCAGGCGACGCGACTTCGCGCGCCGTGCGCCTGGCGCTGATTGCGAAGAGCGGCGAGATGGGATACCCATCGGTGCTCTCCGCGAGGACATGGGGTTTTTATGACGTTCTGTTCAAGGGCAACGAATTTAGGTTCCCGCGCAAGTACGGTTCCTACGTGATGGAGCACGTGCTGTTCAAGATATCGTTCCCGGCGGAGTTTCATTCGCAGACTGCGGTGGAAGCCTCGATGACGCTGCACCAGCAACTGATGAAGCTCGGCAAAACCGCGGCGGACATCAAGAAGATCACGATCCGCACGCACGAGGCGTGCATTCGCATCATCGACAAGAAGGGTCCGCTGAACAATCCGGCCGACCGTGATCACTGCATTCAGTACATGGTCGCCGTGCCGCTGATCTTCGGCCGACTGACTGCAGGAGACTACGAAGACGACGTTGCGTCCGATCCGCGCATCGATGCGCTGCGCGACAAGATCGTTTGCGTCGAAGACAAGCAGTTTACGAAGGACTATTTCGATCCAGGCAAGCGCTCGATCGCGAACGCGCTGACGCTCGAATTCCATGACGGCAAAAAATTGAACGAAGTCGTTGTCGAGTATCCGGTCGGACACAAGCGACGCCGCAAGGAAGGCATGCCGCTGCTGGTCGAGAAGTTCAAGACGAACCTGGTACGCGTGTTTCCGCAAAAGCAGGCCGCGGCGATTCTGAATTTATGCATGGACTCGAAGCGGCTGGCAGCAACTCCGGTGCACGAGTTCGTCGATCTCATGACTATTTAGGACAACCCCGATGGCGCATAACCTGTTCAATTCGCTGCAAGAGTTCAACGTCGGCCCGAAGAAAGGCAAGTACTACAACCTTGCCGCGCTGGAAACGGCCGGCATAGGCAAGGTCTCGCGCCTGCCGGTGTCGATCCGCATCGTGCTCGAAGCGGTGCTGCGCAACTGCGACGGCGTCAAGGTCACAGAAGAGCACGTGCGCCAGCTTGCCAATTGGAAGCCGACCGCGAAACGCACTGACGAGATTCCGTTCGTCGTGGCGCGCGTGGTACTGCAGGACTTTACCGGCGTGCCGCTGCTGGCCGACCTGGCGGCGATGCGCAACGTGGCCGATCAGATGGGGCAGGATCCGAAAACGATCGAGCCGCTGGTGCCGGTCGATCTGGTGGTCGATCACTCGATCATGGTCGATCACTACGGCACCAAGAATGCGCTCGATCTGAACATGAAACTCGAGTTCCAGCGTAACCGCGAGCGCTACGAGTTCATGAAATGGGGCATGCAGGCATTCGACACATTTGGTGTCGTGCCACCGGGCTTCGGCATCGTGCATCAGGTGAATCTGGAGTATCTGGCGCGCGGCGTGCACAAGAGGGACGGCATTTACTTCCCCGACACTCTGGTCGGGACCGACAGCCATACGACGATGATCAACGGCATCGGCGTCGTCGGCTGGGGGGTCGGTGGTATCGAAGCGGAAGCGGGCATGCTCGGTCAGCCGGTGTACCTGCTCACGCCCGACGTGGTCGGCGTGCATCTGAAAGGAAAGCTGCGCGAAGGTGTTACTGCCACCGATCTCGTGCTGTCGATCACCGAGCTGCTGCGCAAGGCGAAGGTCGTCGGCAAGTTCGTGGAATTCTTCGGTGAAGGCACGGCGAGCCTGGCCGTCCCGGACCGCGCCACCATCGGCAACATGGCGCCCGAGTACGGCGCAACGATGGGCTTCTTTCCAGTTGACGAAAAGACGATCACTTATTTCGAAGGCACCGGGCGCACGCACGACGAGCTGGTCGCGTTCGAGGCATATTTCCGTGCGCAGGGGTTGTTCGGTATTCCCAAGGACGGTGCGATCGATTACTCCTCGGTCGTGTCGCTCGACCTGACGACGGTAACGCCTTCGCTCGCGGGACCGAAGCGCCCGCAGGACCGGATCGAGATCGGCAATGTGAAGCGCGAGTTCGCGCGGCTGTTCTCAGCGCCCATGCTGGACAATGGATTCAATCAGCCCGCGCAACGTCTGGGACGTCGCTTTGCGCTGGGGGACGACAACGGCGTTCGGGCGGGCGGCGGACCTTCAGTGCCCGAAGGTGCGCCGCTGGATGTCGTCGAGATGAAAGGCAATCGTCCGTTGCTGCAGCCCGCACCCGCGCCCGAGCGCGCCGGCGTCGCGATCGCCGACGGCGATGTGCTGATTGCTGCGATTACATCGTGTACCAACACCAGCAATCCCGGTGTGCTGCTTGCGGCCGGCCTGCTGGCGAAGAAAGCGGTCGAGGCCGGCCTGACGGTGCAGAAGCACATCAAGACATCGCTCGCACCGGGCTCGCGCATCGTCACCGAGTACCTGGAGAAAACCGGCCTGCTGCCCTACCTCGAAAAGCTCGGCTTCTCGCTCGCCGCGTACGGCTGCACTACGTGCATCGGCAACGCAGGCGATCTTTCGCCCGAGATCAACGAAGCGATTATCAAGAACAACCTGGTGTGCGCGGCGGTGCTGTCCGGCAATCGCAACTTCGAGGCGCGCATTCATCCGAACCTGAAGGCGAATTTTCTGGCGTCGCCGCCGCTGGTGGTCGCATATGCCATCACCGGCACCATGCTGAAGGACCTGATGACCGAGCCGCTCGGCAAGGGCACCGGCGGCAAGGATGTGTGGATCGGTGACGTCTGGCCCAGCTCGGACGAGATCTACGCATTGATGAAGTACGCGATGGATCCCCATGCTTACCAGGCGAATTACGGCAAGGTCAAGAGCGATCCCGGCGAACTGTGGAACAAGGTGGGCAGCGTCTCCGGGCAGGTTTATACGTGGCCGAAGTCGACCTACATCGCCAAGCCGCCGTTCTTCGAGGGGTTCACGATGGAGCCGGGTGCGGCAATCACCGGCGTTAAAAGCGCGCGCGCGCTCGGCATCTTCGGCGACTCGATCACCACCGACCACATCTCACCGGCCGGCGCAATCAAGGACACCTCGCCCGCCGGCCAGTGGCTGATCGGCCACAACGTGCTGAAAGCCGATTTCAATTCATACGGCT
>JBGSWY010000132.1:0-4062 GCA_041751715.1 Burkholderiaceae bacterium | reverse complement strand
AGTGCTTCGATCTGCTCGGACGCGATGTACGAGTACGGCGAAGAGAAGTCGAAATGAAACTGGATCGGTCTGGCCATCGTGTCCCTCAAGTGATCCGCGCGTAGTGCATGCGCGTGCGATACATCATCCGTACCTTGCCGCCGTGCGCCTGCGCATCGAACAGGGCGCTCAACGCCGCCTGCAGCGCGGCATGACGCGCGTCGCCCGGCGCCGGCAGATACGAGGCAGAGGCCGCGAGTGCCATCAGGTCTTCCAAGTCAAGCTCGCGCGGATTATCGAATGTCGCCACCGCTGCGTGGGCCGGTGCGAAAAAGCGCACGATGGCTTCCTCGTCGACGTGCCGATGGGCGACCTTTTCATAGTCGATGCCGTGCGTGCGCAGCAGTGCTTCGTACCCGGCGAGGAATGCGGTATCCGCAGTTTGCCGATCGTTCCAGATCAACGCCGCCCAGCCGCCCGGACGGAGAATGCGCCGCGCCTCCTGCGCCGCGAGCGCCACGTCGAACCAGTGAAAGGTCTGGCCTGCGATGACCAGATCGGCGGTGGCGTCCGGCAGTGTGGTGCCTTCTGCGGTGCCGGCGACACTGCGATAGTTCGAAAACTCACGCAACTGCAGGTCGCCGGCGGCGCGCATCTCGCCGCTAGGCTCCACGCCGATCACCGTATACCCGGCGCGCAGGAACGGTTGCGCCGACAGCCCGGTCCCGACACCGACATCGATGACCGTGCTGCCCGTACGCAGCGCGCTGACGCTTTGCAGTCGTTCGACGATCGCCTGCGGATATGTCGGCCGGCCCTTCGTGTAGGCATCGGCTCGATTGTTAAACCGCTCGGTGACTTGCATTACAGGTGCCGTGCGATCAACAGTCGCTGAATGTCGCTCGTGCCTTCGTAGATCTGGCACACCCGCACGTCGCGGTAGATACGCTCGACCGGAAAGTCGGCCACGTAGCCGTAGCCGCCGTGAATCTGGATCGCGTCCGAGCAGACACGCTCGGCCATCTCGGAGGCGAAGAGCTTCGCCATCGCCGCTTCCTTCAGGCACGGTTGGCCGGCGTCCTTCAACGCGGCAGCGTGGTGGATCAGCTGGCGCGCGGCTTCCAGTTGCGTGGCCATGTCGGCCAGCCGGAACTGCAGCGCCTGATGCTCGAAGATCGGCTTGCCGAAAGCTTCACGCTCCCTTGCATACGCCAACGCTGCGTCGTACGCCGCGCGCGCCATTCCAAGCGCCTGCGATGCAATGCCGATGCGCCCGCCTTCCAGGCCGGACAGCGCAATCCTGTAGCCGGCTCCTTCTTCGCCGATCAGATTCTCCGCCGGAATTCGACAATCTTCGAAGACGATCTGCGCGGTATCCGACGCGTGCTGCCCCATTTTTTCTTCCAGCCGCGCGACCACGTAGCCGGGGGTCTTCGTCTCGACGATAAATGCGCTGATGCCACGCTTGCCGGCGGCCTTGTCGGTCACCGCCATCACGATCGCGATGTCTGCCGTCTTGCCGCTGGTGATGAACTGCTTGACGCCGTTCAACACCCACTCGCCACCTGCAAGCACGGCAGTCGTTCGCAACCCGGCCGCATCGGAGCCCACGTGCGGCTCGGTCAGGCAAAACGCGCCGAGCATTTTTCCCTGCGCCAGCGGCACCAGGTACTTCTGCTTCTGCGCTTCGTCAGCCGATGCCAGCAGGATCGCGCATACCGGGCAGTTGTTGACGGCGACAATGGTGGAGGTTGCGCCGTCGCCGGCGGCAATCTCCTCGAGCGCGATGGCGAGCGCCGTGCTGTCCATGCCGGCGCCGCCGTAGGCTTCCGGTACGGCAACGCCGAAAGTGCCAAGTGCGGCCAGCTCGCTCAGTGCCTGTCTCGGAAACGTCGCGTTGCGATCCCACTCGGCAGCAAACGGCGCAAGACGGTTGACGGCAAACTCGCGCAGCGAATCGCGCAAGAGACGATGCTCGTCACGTGGCAGCATCAGCCGGGCGGTCGCTGGACGGGTCTACGCGCCGAGCCGTACGACAGCCACTCGACGCGGCGTTTCAACACGATGCCGACGACGGTGCCGGCGATCAGCACGGCGATCAGCAGTGGCCCGCCGCCGACGACGCCGGTCACCAGCGCGACGTCCCGGCTGCAGCTGAGCAACCGATAGCCGGGACACCATAGCGAGCTGATATACGCAGCGACGGCAAGCCACGTGAAGATCGCGACCGCCAGTGCGCGCGACAACGACTGGTTGATCCCGGCAACATTGCCGGCGGCCTTGCGATACAGCAGCAGCGCGAACAGCATCGCAAACAAGCCGGGAACGATGACGAAGACCCAGGTCGGCACATCCGCTTCGCCTGCGAAGTCCCGCATCAGCGCTTCGACGGCACCGGCGGCGAGCAAGCTGCAGATTCCGAATACCAGCATCGCGAAAACGACTACGGGCATCGGGCGGTGACCTCGATCTCTATCTTCATGCGTGCATCGACCAGGCCGCAGACGACCGCAGTAGCGGCCGGGCGCGCGCGTGAAAAGTACTCGCCGAAAATCGGCGCGAGCTGCTGAAACGACGCCGCATCGGCCAGGTAGTAGCGCACGCGCACGACATCGTCGAGCGAGCAGCCGGCTTCTTGCAGCGCGGCCGCGATGTTCCGCAGGCACTGATGCGTTTGCGCAATCACATCGTGATCAATCGTCATGGCCGCGTAATCGAATCCTGTGGTGCCCGAGACGTGCACGTGGCCGCCATCGACCACCGCTCGGCTGTAGCCGGCGACCGCTTCGAACGTCGAACCCGACGAGATAAGCCGGCGCACAGCTGACTTTGAAACCACCTCTACCACGATAGCTGCTCGCCGTTGTAGTTGATGAAATTTCCGTTCGAAGAGTCGTTCGCGGCGGCAAGGATGCGGCGCATGCCGGCCACGCTCGTGTGAACGTCGATATCGGCGCTGCCGCCGCCCATATCGGTGCGTACCCATCCGGGGTGGAAGGCGATGCACACCACACCTTGCGCGCCGAGCTCGAGGCTGGCTGCTTTCAGCGCGGCGTTCAGCGCGGCCTTGCTCGCGCGATACAGCCAGCTCGCGGTGCTCGACATCAGCGACACCGATCCCATCCGGCTCGACACCACGGCGAGCTTGCCGCGTGATGCGATCAAGGCAGGGGCGAGCGCCGGAATCAGCTGCATCGGCGCCCGCACGTTGGTATGCATCACCGCGTCGAAGTCGAGTCCGCCGGGCGCCCGGAGTGCCTGGCCGCGTGGGCCGGCAACCCCGGCGCTAATGATGGCGATGTCGATTTTCTCGCTCGCCATTTTGTCGCCGAACTCGACCACCGCGCCCTCATCGAGCATGTCGAGCACAGCCGGCTTGGCGCCGAGCTCGCGCAGCCTGGCGCCCGCCTCGTCGCTCCGATGCGTTGCAATGACGCGCGCTCCGTCGGCGACGTATTGACGCACGAACTCAAGCCCGATTCCGCGCGATGCGCCGACGATCAGCACGGTCGACACTAGCGTTCCGCCTGCACCAGCCGCACCGCCAGTGCAGCGAACAGAACGCCGCCGACCGCGTTTGATATGCGGCGTGCGACACGACTGGCACCGAATGCGCGCATCCGCTGTGCCGTTGCGACCAGGGCAAGCAGCCAAACAGCGCCTCCGACAACGAAGACCGCGCCGAGAAACAGAAACGCGACCGGTTTGTTGGGTGCATTCGCTGATATGAACTGCGGCAGCAGCGCGAGGAAGAACAAGGCGATCTTCGGGTTCAGCACGTTGGTCAGGAACCCCTGCACGAAAATGCGCCGCAGCGGTGTGGCGGGCACCATAGCAAGCGCCGGCTCGGCGTTGCGCGCGGCGGCGCGCAACATGCCCCACGCCAGCCACACCAGATAGGCGGCACCGATCCATTTGATCGCGGTAAATGCGAGCGCCGACGTCGCGAGCAGGGCAGCCAGTCCAAGTGCGGCGGCAAACGTGTGAACGATGCATCCGACGGTGATTCCGAGCGCCGCGGCAATGCCGGCCTGCCATCCATGCTGCAAAGTACGGCTCAACGTGAACAGCATGTCCACGCCG